>CAZCIJ010000086.1:8060-11042 GCA_964498265.1 uncultured Gaiellales bacterium
TCGCGACGACCACGGCCTTGTAGAGCGCGTTCATGATCGAGCCGCGGCGGCCGATGCGGGCGAAGAATGTGCCGATGACGGACGCCACGATGGCCACGCCGCCGATCGCGAGCGGGTACGTGACGATGCCCGTGGCCGGGAAGTTGACGGCCCCGAGGAACATGACCGCGACGGCCGTGACCGCGTACGTCTCGAAGAGGTCGGCGGCCATGCCGGCGCAGTCCCCGACGTTGTCGCCCACGTTGTCGGCGATGACGGCCGGGTTGCGCGGATCGTCCTCCGGGATGCCCGCCTCGATCTTGCCGACGAGGTCGGCGCCGACGTCGGCGGCCTTGGTGAAGATCCCGCCGCCGAGCCGCGCGAACACCGAGATGAGCGAGCCGCCGAACGCGAGCCCGATGAGGTCGCGGGTGGCGTCCTCGGCGCTCTTGTCGAACCAGCTCGTGAGGATCCCGTAGTAGGCGGCGACGCCGAACAGCCCGAAGCCGACGACGAGGAGCCCCGTGACCGAGCCGGCGCCGAAGGCGACCTTGAGCGCCGGCCTGACGCCGCCCTTCGCCGCCTCGGCCGTGCGGGCGTTCGCCCGCACCGCGACGTTCATGCCCGTGAAGCCGGCCGCGGCGGAGAGGATGGCGCCGATCAGGAAGCCGACGGCCGTTCCCCAGCCGAGGTCGTCCCAGAAGCCGATGCCGAGGAAGAGGACGACGGCGACCGCGGCGATCGTGAGGTACTGACGGCGCAGGTAGGCGGCGGCGCCCTGCTGAACCGCCCGCGCGATCTCCTGCATCCGCGTCGAGCCCGCCGGAAGGCGCAGGAGCCACACGGTCAGGGCGAGGCCCCACGCGATCCCGACGCCCGCGCAGAGCAGGGCGAAGAGCACGGTGTGGTTCTGGAAGAAGTACGTCACGATTCCCCGCTGTTCCTCCGCACAAGCGAGCGCGTCGAGCCTCGCCGAGTTGCCTCCAATCCCGCATCCCGAGCCGAGATGCGCCGGGGCGGAGTTGTATCACAAAGTCGAGGCGGCCGGGGCCCGCACTCCGCTCGGGGCCGTCACGAGCCGAGCTGCGCGCCGCGGAGCGCCGTCGCGCAGAGGTGATCCGCCGGCTGCGGCGGGATGCGCGGGATCACCGCGAACAGCAGCTCGCGCAGGCGCGCGAGATTCGCCTCGAACACGCCCACTGCCTCCTCTCCGGAGACCGCGCGCTGGCCTTCGCGGACGCCCACGTCGTAGTCGGTCACCATGGCGACGGCGGCGTAGCAGAGCTCGAGCTCCCTGGCCAGATGCGCCTCGGGGTACAGCGTCATGTTGACGACGTCCCAGCCCGCGGTCTGGAACCAGGCCGACTCGGCTCGCGTCGAGAAGCGCGGCCCCTGGACGACGACCACGGTGCCGCCGTCTCGGGCCTTGACGCCCAGCTCGGCGGCCGCGTCGACCACGAGCCGCCGTAGATCGGGGCAGAAGGGCTCGGCCGCCGAGACGTGCGTGACCGGCCCGCTCCCCTCGCCGTCGTAGAAGGTGTCGCCGCGCGCGCGCGTGCGGTCGACGTACTGGTCGCAGACGACCAGCTCGCCGAGCTCGAGGTCCGCCCTCAGCGCGCCGACGGCGGCCGGCGCGAGGATGCGGCGCACGCCCAGCTCACGCAGGGCGTACACGTTCGCCCGGGCGTTGATGCGGTGCGGCGGCAGCTCGTGATGCCGGCCGTGGCGCGGGATGAACGCGACGTCCCGGCCTCCGACCCGGCCCACCGTCGCCGGCGCCGAGGGGGCGCCGTACGGCGTGTCGATCTCCACCTCCTCGACGTCGTCGAGGAAGCGGTAGAAGCCTGACCCGCCGAAGACCCCGACCTCAGCCGTCGGCTTTGCCCTGCCCCTTCTCGGCGGCCGCCTTCGCGTAGGCGAGCTGCAGGTTCGCGACCGACTGCTCGAAGTCGCGCAGCAGCTCGGCCGGCACGACCTGCTCGAGCACGGGCGTAACCGCGCGCAACGTCTCGATCGCGAGCCGCGACTGCTCGAGGTCGCGGTCGTCCTTCGTCTCCTCGGTCAGTCCCAGCCGCCGGTAGCCGATGGAGGAGACGGTGACCAGCGTCTGGATGACGACGTCCTCGACTCGCAGCTTGCGCAGCTCCTCGGCGAGCTCGCGGGCGAGCTCCTCGTCCTCGCGCCGCTCCTCAGCCACGCGCTCCCTCCAGCGCGAGGTCTCTCGTGCGCCCGACCTGCTCGGCGTAGATCTCCTCGAGCGTCGCGCCTTGCTCGAAGCGCGCGATCTGGCGCTCGGCGGCGTTCGCCGCCGGCACGCTGAGGTATCCGGCGACTCCGAGCTCCTCGGCGACCGGCAGCACCCACTCGACGAGCTCCTCGAGCGCGGCGCGCGCCGGCCGCACCCTGTCCGTCCCCAGCGCGATCAGCTCGCCTGCGAGACCGTAACGGATCGCCCGCCAGAGATTCTCCTCGATGAGCCGGTGCGGGTGGGTCTCGAGGGGCTCTCCCTCGTCGACGGCGTGCGCGATCCGCGCCACGAGCGCGTACACGAGCGCGCCGAGGGAGCGCGCCTCGAGCAGCTCGGGCTGTCCGTCGCAGATCCGTATCTCGACCGTCGGGAACGCGAGGTGGAGGCGCACGCTCCACCAGAGCTGCGTGTGCTCGGTGACCGAGCCGGTCCGGTAGAGGAAGCGGACGAAGCGCTCGTACTCGTCCCAGCTCTCGTAGGCGTCCGGGATGCCGCAGCGCGGGAACATGCGCGTGAAGATCTGGGTGCGGGCGGAGTGGAGGTGGGTGTACACCCCCTCGACGAACGGCGAGCTCGCCGAGAGCGCGAGCAGCTCGGGGAGGTAGCTGCGGAGAGCGTTGCAGACGGCCACGGCGCGGTCGGGGCCGCGAACGCCAACGTGCACGTGCAGCCCGAACGTGGTGTTGCGCCAGACGACGTAGCGCAGCAGCTCGTCGTTCCGGCGGTAGTGCGGCGTGTCGATGATCCGCTGCTCC
>CAZCIJ010000087.1:0-10845 GCA_964498265.1 uncultured Gaiellales bacterium
ACGGCGACCGGTGGCCGGATCAAGCGACTCGCGCCGTATGTCGGAGGCCAGACGTTCATGCTGACGTGGGGAGACGGCGTGTCCGACGTCAACATCGATCGGCTGCTCGGCTTCCACCGCTCGCACGGGAAGCTCGCGACGCTGACCGCCGTTCGCCCTCCCGCACGGTTCGGCCACCTAGCGCTCGAGGGAGACAGCGTCGTCGAGTTCTCCGAGAAGCCACAGCTCGGCGAAGGCTGGATCAACGGAGCGTTCTTCGTCCTCGAGCCCGGAGTGTTCGACTACATCGACGGTGACGCGACCCAGTGGGAGCGCGAGCCCCTCGAGCGCCTGGCCCGGGACGGCCAGCTGATGGCCTACAGGCACGAGTCCTTCTGGCAGTGCATGGACACCCTGCGGGACAAGAAGCTGCTCGAGGAGTTCTGGGCCAACGGAGCGCCATGGAGGGTGTGGTCCTGATGCGCGTCCTCGTAACGGGACACGAGGGGTACATCGGCGTCGTCCTCGTACCGCTTCTCCTCGAGCACGGGCACGAGGTCGTCGGTCTCGACAGCGGGCTCTACGAGGAGTGCACCTTCGGCGAGGACGACGGGGCGCCCATCGAGGGGATGCGCATCGACATTCGCGATGTTCGGCCCGAACAGCTCGAGGACTTCGACGCAGTCGTCCATCTTGCGGCGATCTCCAACGACCCCGTCGGGGATCTTCACCCGCAGACGACCTACGACATCAACTATCGCGGCGCCGTTCACGTGGCACGCATGGCGAAGGCTGCGGGCGTGCCCCGATTCCTGTTCTCGTCGTCGTGCAGCCTCTACGGTGCGGCCGGGGACGACTTCCTCGACGAGAGCGCCCCGTTCAACCCCGTGACGCCCTACGGGCGCTCCAAGATCCTCGCCGAGCAGGACATCTCGACTCTCGCCGACGACGGCTTCACGCCGACCCATCTGCGTAACGCGACCGCATACGGCGTCTCGAAGCGACTTCGCGGCGACCTCGTCGTGAACAACCTCGTCGGGTATGCCGTGACGACGGGCGAGGTCCTGATCAAGAGCGACGGAACTCCCTGGCGGCCGATCGTCCACATCGAGGACATCAGTCGTGCGTTCGTGGCCGTGCTCCATGCGCCCCGTGAGCTCGTGCACGGCGAGGCGTTCAACGTCGGGCAGACCGGGGAGAACTTCCGCATCAGCGAGATCGCGGACGCTGTCGGGGAGGTCGTCCCCGGAAGTCGAATCGTGTACGCAGAGGGGGGCGGGCCCGACACGCGCTGCTACCGAGCCAGCTGCGACAAGATCCGTCGCGTGCTGCCCGAGTTCGAGCCCCGCTGGACGTTGCGGCGCGGGGTGGAGGAGCTGTACGAGAGCTACGTCAGGAACGGGACGACTCACGACGACTTCCAGAGCTCCCGCTTCCTCCGGTTGAAGCACGTCAAGCACCTTCTCGCCACGGGGCGGATCGACGAGCGACTCCGCTGGCGGGCGGGCGACGCGCTGACCTCGTCGCCGCAATGAGCGTCCGTCCCGCGACCGCGCCGAGGCCGGACCGCCCGGTCGCAGCGGTGGAGGCTCCGTGCCGCTCGTGCGGCCGGACGGAGCTCGCGGTCGTTCTCTCCCTCGGCCTCATGCCGTTGCCCGACAACCTCTTGCGCCCCGAGGATCTCGAGCGTGTCGAGCCAAAGTTCCCGCTCGACGTCGCCTTCTGCAGCTCGTGCTCGCTCGTGCAGATCCTCGAAGAGGTTCCTCCGACCCAGCTCTTCGTGGACAACTACCTGTACTTCTCGTCCTTCTCGGAAGGTCTGCTGCGGCACTCGCGCGAGCACGCGCTTCGGCTCATCGCCGAGCGCGGCCTCGGGCGATCGAGCCTCGTCGTCGAGATCGCGTCGAACGACGGCTATCTCCTGAAGAACTTCGTCGCGCGAGAGATTCCGGCTCTCGGCATCGACCCGGCGCCGGATCAGGCCAGGGCAGCCGAGGCGGCTGGCGTCCGGACGCTGCCTGAGTTCTTCGACGCCGAGCTGGCACGGCGCCTCAAGGCGGAGGGGTACCGAGCGGACGTGATCATCGCGAACAACGTGATGGCACACACGCCGACGTTGAACAGCTTCGTGGAGGGACTGCGCATTCTGCTCGCGGACGACGGTGTCATCACCATCGAGAACACGTACGTCAAAGACCTCGTCGACCGTTGCGAGTTCGACACGATCTACCACGAGCACTTTTGCTACTTCTCGTGCAGCGCCGTCGACTCCCTGATGCGGCGCCACGGTCTGTTCCTCAACTCGGTCGAGCACTTCCCCTCGCTCCAGGGCGGAACGCTGCGCTGGTGGGTGAGCGCCCACGATTGGCAGGACGCCTCGGCGCGGACGTTTCTCCAGCAGGAGGCCCACGAAGGGCTCACGGAGCTTGCCTACTACTCGGATTTCGGAGCCCGGGTCGAGGGCGTCAAGGTCTCGCTGGGAACGATGCTCCGCGAACTCCGCGGTGCGGGAGCCTCGATTGCTGCCTACGGCGCCGCGGCCAAGGGCAGCACGCTGACGAACTACGTGGGCATCGATCGTGCGCTCGTCGACTTCGTGGTCGACCGCAACCTCCACAAGCAGGGCCTTCTCCTGCCCGGCGTCCACATCCCGATCGTTGGGCCCGAGGCCCTGCTCGAGCGCCGGCCCGAGTACACGCTCCTGCTCGCCTGGAACTACCGCGACGAGGTGCTGCGCCAGCAAGGCGAGTACGTCGCTCGCGGCGGACGCTTCATCGTGCCGCTGCCCGAGCCGGAGATCGTGTGAGCGCGACGGTCGACGAAGCACGGGACGAGCTCGGCCCTATCGACGCCGCCGCCTCCTGCCCGAGCTGTGGAAGCCGCGGACTGGCCATCTTCCATGAGCAAGACGACGTCCCGGTCCACAGCTGCCGACTCGTGCCGACTCGGGGCGACGCCGAGGCGTTTCCGCGCGGCGTCCTTCGCCTCGGCCTGTGTCGTCGCTGCGGGTTCATCACCAACGCGGCGTACGACGCGTCCCTGCAGGACTACTCCCTCGCCTACGAGGAGACCCAGGGCTTCTCGCCACGATTCCAGGAGTTCGCGCGTGAGCTTGCCGAGCGCTGGGTAGCGCGGTACCACCTGGCCGGAAAGGACGTCCTCGAGATCGGGTGCGGGAAGGGCGAGTTCCTGACGTACCTGCTCGATTCCGGCGCTCGGCACGGCACCGGAATCGACCCGAGCGCCGTCGACGCCCGAATCCCCGCTTCATACGCCGACCGCCTTGCGCTCCTCAAGGAGTACTACTCCGAGGCCCACGTCTCGCTCGCGGCGGACGCGATCGTGTGTCGGCACACGCTCGAGCACATTCCCGACGTGAGCGCCCTCGTCCATCGCGTCTACCGCGCCGCTTCCCGCGCCGGAACGGTCGTCCTGTTCGAGTTGCCGGACGTCCTGCGCGTCCTGCGGGAGGCCGCCTTCTGGGACGTCTACTACGAGCACTGCTCGTACTTCTCGCCCGGCTCACTGGCACGGCTCTTTCGTATCGCCGGCTTCGAGGTACTCGATCTCGCCCTCGACTACGACGATCAGTACATCCTGATCGAGGCCAGACCCGCCCCGGACGAGCGCAAGCCCGTACCTCATCCGCTTGAGGAGTCTCCAGCCGACGTCGAGCAGGCGGTCGAGGAGTACCGCTCGAAGCTGGCCGCGTGCAAGGCGCGCTGGGCGCAGCTCTTGCTCGACGTGCGCGCGGACGGCGGGCGAGCCGTCGTCTGGGGAGCAGGCTCGAAAGGCGTCGCCTTCCTCACGACCCTCGGCGTGACGTCAGACGTCGAGTACGCCGTCGACGTCAATCCGTTCAAGCAGGGCATGTTCGTCGCCGGCACCGGGCAGGAGATCGTCGCGCCCTCGTTCCTTCGCGAGTACCGTCCGAGCCTTGTCGTCCTGATGAACCCCATCTATCGGAGCGAGGTGGAGGCCGAGCTTCGGTCGTTGAGCGTCGACGCCAAGGTCATTGCCGTGTGACCATGTCGTCGCCGGTCACATGTGTTGTCTGCGGCCAGGCCGACCTTGATCCCTTCATGACCCTCGAAGGGGCTCCGGTGTTCTGCAACGTGCTGTGGGGCAGCCGTGAGGATGCGCTCGCGACGCCGAGGGGATCGATCGAGCTTGCGCTCTGCCCGTCGTGCGCGATGATCCAGAACCTCGCGTTCGATCCCGCCATTGCCTCCTACGCCGAGGGCTACGAGAACTCGCTCCACTTCTCGCCCACGTTCCAGGAGTACGCGAGGAGCCTCGCGGCACGGCTCGCCAGCCGGCACGACCTCGCCGGCAAGACCGTCGTCGAGATCGGCTCCGGCCAAGGGGAGTTCCTTGCCATGCTGTGCGAGCTCGGGGGCGCTCGAGGAGTCGGCTACGATCCCAGCCTTCCGCCATCCCCGGACCAGCCGTCGCCCGTCGTATCGCTCGTCGCGGACTCCTACTCGGATGCCTACGGGGGGATCCCGGCCGACTTCGTGCTCTTCCGCCACGTCCTCGAGCACCTCGCCCACCCGGCCGGTCTCCTCGCCACGTTGCGCCGGGCGCTCGGGGAGGCACTGGACGTTCCCGTCTACTGCGAGGTGCCCGCAGCCGAGCACATGCTCCGCCTGGCGCGCGTATGGGACGTCATCTTCGAGCACCCTTCCTACTTCACTGCTGCCGCGCTGCAACGGCTCTTCGTCGAGTCCCGGTTCCGCGTCGTCGATCTCGGAACAGCCTTCTCCGACCAGTATCTCTGGCTGGAGGCGCTGCCGAACGGCGCGCGGTCCGGCGTATCGTCAGGCACGCCGGCCACTCCGTCGTCGGTCGCGGATCTCGTCCCCGGATTCGTCGAGGAGTCCTCCCAGAGGATCGACTGGTGGGCCACGGAGCTGGAGCACCGGAGATCACGAGGCGAGAGGGTCGCGCTCTGGGGCATCGGGTCCAAGGGGGTCACCTTCCTCAACCTTGTCGACGGCGCGGAAGACATCGACGTCGTGGTCGATGTGAACGGGCGCAAGCACGAGAAGTACGTCCCCGGCACTGGGCAGCTCGTTCAGGCGCCCGAGGCGCTCCGCGAGCTCCGTCCATCGCTGATTGTCATCACGAACCCCGTGTACGAGGCCGAGATCGTCTCCTGGACGAGAGAGATGGGCATCGCCGCGCTGGTCGAGGTCGCATGAGCTCGTCGGCGTGGACAGCCGGTCCGGTGGGGCTCGATCGTGGTGCCGCCGTTCCCTTCGTCGACCTAGGGCCCGCCAACGTCGGGCTGAAGGAGCAGGTGCTCGCCGACATCGGCGAGCTCATCGAGACCGGCGGGTTCACCAACGGGAGGCAGGTCGCAGAGTTCGAAGGCGTCTTCGCCGATGCGTGCGGGGCCTCGGCGTGCGTGGGGGTCGCGAGCGGCCTCGACGCGCTGCGTCTCTCGCTTCTCGCGGCGGGGATCGGCCCAGGCGATGAGGTCGTGGTGCCGGCCAACACGTTCATCGCGACGCTCGAGGCCGTCTCCCAGGTCGGTGCGGTGCCGGCCGTGGCAGACGTCACGTTCGACGACTGCAACCTTGACGTCCAGGCCGTCGACGCGTCGCTCGGGCACTCCACGCGAGCGATCCTGCCTGTCCACCTGCATGGTCAGCTTGCGGACATGCGCGGCCTCGAGGCCGTCGCGCGGCGCCATGACCTCACCATGGTGGAGGATGCCTGTCAGGCTCACGGGGCCCGCCGGGACGGGATCCGCCCGGGCGCACTGAGCCGTGCCGCCGCATTCAGCTTCTACCCGACCAAGAATCTCGGAGCGATGGGCGATGCAGGCGCGGTGATCACGGGCGACCAGGAGCTTGCAGAACGGATCCGCATCTTGCGGGAGCACGGCCAGACCGCGAAGTACTGTCACGACCTCATCGGATATACCGCGCGGCTGGACACGATCCAGGCGCTCGTCTTGCTCAGGAAGTTGCCGCTTCTGGCGGAGTGGACCGACGCCCGGCGTCGGGCGGCCTGCTACTACGACGAGGCGCTTGCCGGCGTGGGCGACCTCGTCCGCCCGGCCGTGCCGGCTGGGAGCGAGCCAGTCTGGCATGTCTACGCGATTCGCACGTGCGACCCGCAGGCGCTCGGAGACTTCCTCCGCGACCACGGCATCGGCACGGGAAGGCATTACCCGGAGCCGGTGCACCTGACGGCCGCATACGCCAGCCTCGGGTACAAGGAGGGCGCCTTTCCGGTCGCCGAAGCGCTGGCCCGCGAGCTGCTCTCGCTCCCGCTCTTTCCCGGGATCAGCGACGCGCAGCTCGATCACGTGGTCGACACCGTTCGCAGGTTCTTCTCGGGTGGCTGACGGCCCGGTCAACGAGGCACCTTGCAGACTGATCGATGGCGTCGTCTTCGGCGAGGCGGTCGTCATCGGCCCCTTCGTCAACCTCTACGGCTGCCGGATCGGCGATGAGACGCGAATCGGACCGTTCGTCGAGATCCAGCGTGGCGCCGTCGTCGGCGCGCGGTGCAAGGTGCAGAGCCACACGTTCGTCTGCGACGGAGTGGAGCTCGGCGACGAGGTATTCGTCGGCCACGGCGTCGTCTTCGTCAACGACAAGCACCCCCGTGCTACGACCGACGCGGGGAGTCTGCAGACAGAGGCGGACTGGGAGCTCCTGACGACGGTCGTCGAGCGGCGCGCCGCGATCGGCTCGGGAGCGGTGATCCTCGCCGGGATCCGCATCGGAGAGGGTGCGCTCGTCGGCGCAGGCGCCGTCGTGACACGGGACGTGCTCCCGAGGGAGACGGTCGCCGGCAACCCTGCCCGCCCGCTCGTCAGGCGCTAGTGGAGCACTAGTCGCACCGGCCCGACCTGCCCTTCCGGGTAGCGACCTGAACAGCCGGTCAGTCTTGCCCTTCTGGCCTGGTGATACGGCCAGATGGGTCGTACGCTCCGTGCACGGAGCGACCCCCAACCGCCGGTCGTGCCACGAGAACGCACGGGTCGACGAACCACGCTCCGAGGGCAACGCTGACACGCGAAGGAGCGACCGACCAAGGCCATGGACGTCCCGGAACCATCGCCGACGGCGCTAGGCGGATCCGAGAGCCGCACCTATCCTTGGGCGCTCGCCGCCGCAGCGGCACCCGCTCGCACCCGGGGCCGGGGACGTCTCGTCCGCAGGATGCTGCTGCTCGCCGACGTCCTCGGTCTCACGCTCGCCTTCTTTCTTGCGCAGGTGTTGTTCGGGGCGGTCGGGCACGGCGACCGCATCGCTCCGGACTACGAGCTCCTTCTCTTCATCGGCACGCTTCCGCTGTGGGTTTTCGCGGCGAGGGTGTACTCCCTCTACGACCGCGACGAGGAGCGCACCGATCACTCCGGCGTTGACGAGTTCGCCGGGGTCTTCCACCTCGTCACGGTCGGGTCTTGGCTGGTCTTCGCGCTCGCGTGGATCACGGGCCTCGCGGATCCGAACGCCGTCAAGATGCTCGGCTTCTGGGGACTCGCAATTGCCCTCGTGACGTTCGGCCGGGCAGCAGCTCGCTGGCTCGCGCGCCGCAAACCCGAGTACGTGCAGAAGGCAGTCATCGTCGGGGCCGGCGACATCGGCCAGCTGATCGCCCGTAAGGTCGAGCAGCATCCCGAGTACCGGATCGACCTTGCCGGCTTCGTCGACACGAACCCGAAGCAGCTCCGGTCCGACCTCGAGCACGTTCCCCTGCTCGGCCCGCCGGAGGAGCTCTCGAACCTCGTAGACAGACTCGACATCGATCGAGTGATCATCGCCTTCTCGAACGACAGCCCCGAGGAGACGGTGAGCCTCGTTCGTCAACTCCGTCACCGGGACCTCCAGCTCGACGTCATCCCACGGCTCTTCGAGATCGTTGGCCCGAACTCCGGTATCCACATGCTCGAAGGGATGACGCTCGTGACGCTCCCCTCGGGTCGCGTGTCGCGCTCCTCTCACGTTGTCAAGCGCGTCATCGATGTGGTCGGAGCGCTCATCGGGCTGATCGTCCTGGCGCCGGTCTTCGCCACCGTGGCGTGGAAGGTCAAGCGCGGCTCCCCGGGCCCGGTCTTCTTCCGGCAAACGCGGCTCGGAATGGGGATGCGCGAGTTCACAGCGTTGAAGTTCCGGACGATGCGCGTCGATGCCGATCACGAGGCTCACCGCGACTACATCCGCAAGACGATGGACGCGGGCGAGAGCCCACAGGCCGGCGGCCTGTACAAGCTCGAGCAACGTGACGCGATCACTCCGTTCGGCCGATGGCTTCGCAAGACGAGCCTGGACGAGCTCCCTCAGCTCGTCAACGTCCTCCGCGGCGAGATGTCGCTCGTGGGGCCGCGACCGTGCATTCCCTACGAGGTTGATCACTTCGCGCCGCACCACTTCGAGCGCTTTCTGGTACCGGCCGGCATGACCGGGCTCTGGCAGGTCACTGCCCGAGCGTGTGCCACGTTCGGCGAGGCGCTTGACATGGATGTCGCCTACGCACGCAGCTGGTCGGTCGGTCTCGACCTCCAGCTGCTCTGCCGCACGCCACTCCAGCTCTTCCGCCTCAAAGGCACGCGGTGAGCAGGACGGGCCAGAGCAAAGGGGCGAGCACCGCGCCGGTGCGGATGGCCGTCGTCGGGCTCGGCTACTGGGGCCCGAATCTCGTGCGCAACCTCCACGACCTTCCGGACGCCGACGTGGCACTCGTCTGCGATCTCCAGGAATCCGCCGTCGCAGCCGTCACCCACCGCTATCCGGCGGTCGGCGGCACGACCAGCTTTGAGGACGTTCTCGCCGACCCGTCGATCGAAGCGGTCGTGATCGCGACACCCGTCTCGACGCACTTCCGGCTCGGGAGCGAATGCATGGAGCACGGGAAGCACGTCTTCATCGAGAAGCCCCTCGCCGCGTCCGGCGCAGAAGCCGAGGAGCTCCTGCTGCTCGCCGAACGGGTCGGCCTCGTGCTCATGCCCGGCCACACGTTCCTGTACAGCCCGGCCGTGAATCTCATCCATGACCTCGTCAGCTCCGGCCACCTCGGGCAGATCTACTTCGTGTCGACGAGCCGTGTGAACCTCGGCCTCCACCAGCCAGACGTCAGCGTCGCATGGGATCTCGGTCCACACGACTTCTCGATCCTGCGCTACTGGCTTGACGAGACGCCGATGTTCGTGAGCGCCCTGAGCCGTAGCTGCATCCTCGAGGACATCCCGGACGTCGCGTTCATCCACCTCGACTACTCCTCCGGTGCGATCGCCAACGTCGAGCTCTCGTGGTTGGCGCCGAGCAAGCTCAGACGCACGACGATCGTCGGGTCAGAGCGGATGGTGGTCTACGACGATACGAGCAGTGAGCCCGTACGGGTCTTCGACTCGGGGGTGACGCTTCCCAATCCCGATAGCTTCGGCGCGTATCACTTGAGCTACCGAACCGGGGACATCCTCTCGCCGCAGGTCCAGGTAGCCGAGCCCCTCTACCGCGAGATGCAGGACTTCTGCGCGGCGATCCGCACCGGATCGACGCCGAGATCGAACGGCGAGCTGGGGCTCGAGGTCGTCCGCATCGTCGAGGCTGTCGACTCCTCGCTCGCACGCGATGGAGCACGGGTCGCGGTGGAAAGGGCGGGCTCGTCGGTCAACGAGGACCTGCGGGGCGTCGTGAGCACGACGGTGGGCGCCGCAAGAAATCAGCCGGCGCACGACGAGCAGCGCGGCTCTTGACGATGCGCACGGCGGATCGTGCGGCACAGAGCGGAATCCGTCGAGCTGCGGCCACCGTCCCCAGTCTCATCGCCTCCACGTCTGGCTCTACGGCCGGAGCGGGCGGGCCGTGCGCCTGCGTGCCGTCCAGCGGGTGGGTTGGCGCGCTCGACTCGGGTGCCCGGCGACCTCTCGGGCCACGTCTCGTGAGCGCCGTCAAGCGGGCCTGGCGACGCCGGACCGCCGCGCCCGGCGGCAGCTGAGCCGCCTACACGGTGATCACGAGACCGTCTGTCGCTCGCCGGGCGCCGCTCGGGAGCGCAAGCTCGGCCGGGCGGTGAGTAAGCAGCACCGGACCATCGGCGATCTCGAGGGCCTCGTCGGCAGAGAGATGACCGCGAGGGTCTGAGTCATTCGCTCCTGCGGCAAGCGTTGCTTCGCAGAGGAAGAGATCGGCGCGATGGGCGATCTCCGCAAGAGCCGGGCAGGGAGCCGCATCGCCGGAGTACGCGAGGGTGCATCCGTCAGGGGCG
Organism: uncultured Gaiellales bacterium; assembly: GCA_964498265.1. Taxonomy (GTDB): domain Bacteria; phylum Actinomycetota; class Thermoleophilia; order Gaiellales; family Gaiellaceae; genus CAZCIJ01. The sequence goes on from CAZCIJ010000087.1 coordinate 10,210, forward strand.
CGAACCCGGAAGCCGAACGCAAGGGTGCCGTAGTGCTCGACCTGCAGCGCCTCGAGCTCGAATCCAGCTGCGGCGGTCTTCGTCCGTCCGGCGTACTCCTGCACCTCGAACGCCTGTTCGAACATACCGGCGTGACCGAACCGCGTCCCGAAGGCGGCGAGCTCGCGGATGCCGCCGGGCGGCAGCCAGAGCTCGGCTCGCGCGCCATCTAGGAGGTATTGCGTCAGCCACGCCCAGGGCACCAGGTCGCCCCAGTGATCGAGATGGAGGTGGGTGATCGCGATCGCGTCCACCGGAAGAAGGCCGTCCGTCCGCAACCGCGAGAGCACGCCGGGCCCGCAGTCGAGCAGCAGCCGGCCGGTCCCGGGCGATTCCACGAGATAGCCCGAGTGGGCGCCGCCGGGGTTCGGCCAGGCCGGCGACGACCCGATGACGGTCAACCTCACGTCCATATACTTGCGGAGATGGGCCGTCCCGTTCGCGTCGTGATCGCAAAGCCCGGCCTCGACGGGCACGACCGCGGAGCCAAGGTTATCGCCCGCGCTCTCCGAGACGCGGGCTTCGAGGTCATCTACACGGGCCTGCACCAGACGCCGGAGCAGATCGTCGAGACCGCCATCCAGGAGGACGCCGACG
>CAZCIJ010000088.1:0-10707 GCA_964498265.1 uncultured Gaiellales bacterium
TTAGAGGAAATCGCGGTGATCTTTTCCTGAATGTCGCCGAAAAATTTCTGCCGCTTCGGATCTGAAGTGTCGGCGGCATAGAGCAGGCTGGCATAGGACGCCACGCGGCCGAGGACGTCGTTGAGCGCTTCATACTCGCGTACGGCTTCCGCCAGTGGGCGGACGCCGTAGCGGCGCAGGCGTTCGGGCGGGATCGCCTCGGGGACGACGACCCGCGTCGCGGCCCGGCAGCCGAGCTGGTGCTGGAGCACGGCGAACTCGTAGTCGAAGGTCGTCGCGCCGGGGATGCGGAGGCGGCGCGCCGCCAGCATGAGCTCGTGCGAGCCGTGGGCGATCGCGAGGTCGAAGCGGCGCGCCCGGCCGAAGCGGACGAGCGCGGGCAAGCGGCGGGCGAGCGCTCCGAGCTTGCCCAGCCTCGAGCCTCCGCCGTGCTCGTCGAGAAGCGTGGCGGGGATCCCGTGATCCTCGAGCAGCTCGACCGTCTGGCCGTAGCGGCGCGCCGTGACCTCGACCTCGTCGCCCCGCGCCTGCAGCAGCGCGATCAGCGGGCGGAAGACGAGCACGTGCGCAGGCGCGGTGATATCGATCCACACGCGCACGGCGCGTCAAGTGTACGACGCAGCCGTCGCCGCAGCTCAGGGATACTGGGACGGTGGCGCGCGACTCCGAGACGAGGCGACCCGTTCAGGCGCCCAGGCCCGGTCCGAAGCGCCGCAAGGCGCCGCCGGTCGGCGCCGGCTCGGGGATCCCCCGCAAGTGGCTCTACGCGGGCGCGGGGGTGGTCGCGGTCGTCGTGGCAGTCGTGCTCATCGTGGTCAGCGTCACCGGGGGTGGCGACGACGGGGGGACGCCGGCCGTCATCGACGGCAGCGAGACGAGCGCGCTGCTCTCGGGCATCACCCAGGACGGGTTCACGCTCGGGTCGCCCGATGCGTCCGTGACCCTCGTCGAGTGGGCGGATCCTCAGTGTCCCTTCTGCGCGCGCTTCTCGAACAACGTCGAGCCTGCGCTCATCGAGGAGTACGTGCGCACCGGGCAGGCCAAGATCGAGTACCGCGTGTTTCCGTTCATCGGCCCCGACTCCGTCGAGACCTCCCGCTACGTGTACGCGGCCGGGCTGCAGGGCAAGCTCTTCGACGTCGTCGACCTGCTCTACCGGCATCAGGGCGCCGAGAACTCGAACTGGGTGACGCCCGAGCTTCTGCGGGGCATCGGGAACGCGGTCCCCGGCCTCGACGTCGAGCGGTGGTTCGCGGACGCGCAGTCCGACGTGGTCGCCAAGGCGGTCGAGGACGACTTCGCCCAGGGGCAGAGCTCGGGCTTCCAGGGGACGCCCACCTTCTTTGTCGCCACCGGAGGGCGCGCCGAGGCGTTCGTGCCCGATTCGCTGACGGTGGACGTGTTCCGCGAGCGGCTCGACCAGGCGCTCGCCGAGGCCCAGTGACCGACCGCCGTCCAGCGGCCAGCTGCGTCCTGGCGGCGTGAGCGAGCGCGGTTTGCGTGGTGCGACGGGCGCGCTCGCGCTCGGCGGCATGGGCATCGCCGCCTACCTGACGTACACGCGCTACGCCGACGCCGCCATCGCCTGCACCACGGGCGGATGCGAGACGGTGCAGAGCTCCGAGTACGCCGAGCTCGCGGGGATCCCGGTCGCGGTGCTCGGCCTGGCCGGGTACGCGGCCATCTTGGCGACCGCCTTCGTGGCGGGTGAGCTCGGAGCGCTCGCCGCCGCCGCTCTCGTGCTCGGCGGCTTCGCGTTCTGCGTCTACCTCGTCTTCGTCCAGTGGGCTGTGATCGAGGCCTTCTGCGTGTGGTGCCTGGCGAGCGACGTCGTGATGGCGCTGCTCGTCCTCGCGTCGCTCCTGCGCCTCCGCGCCGTGCTGCGCGCACCGCGGCTCAGCGAATCCCCCGGCTGAGGCTCGCGTACCGAGCTCGCTCGAGTCGTTCTAGTGCGGCGTCTCCCCACGTCGCACCTGAAACTCGCCTCCCGCGACGCCGCACTTTCCGGCCGCTCCGCGGCCGGGGGCAGCCTTCTCTATTCGAGAGATCCCGAGCCGCTCCGGTCGCTCGGGCCAGGCCACGCCGGCTGCCCCAGCCTCGACAACCACGAGGATCGACGGCCGCGAAGCGGCCGCAAGCGCGGCCTCCGAGCTGCGGGTGTTTCGAGTCAAACGTTATGAGAGGCCGCACTAGAGAGCGTGTCGACAGACGACGGCGACCGGTGACCGGTGCCTCTGCGCGCTGATCGGAGCCATGCGGAGTTCGGGTGGAGGTACATACATGGCATAATGGCTCCTTATGGATACGAGGCAGCTTGCCGCCTACTGCGCGGTCGTGGAGCGCGGCAGCTTCTCGCAGGCCGCCGAGCGTCTCGGGGTCACGCAGCCGGCGGTCAGTCTCCAGGTCCGGTCCTTGGAGGAACGGCTCGGCCGGAAGCTCCTCGATCGCTCGGGACGTCGCGTCGAGACCACGGAGGCCGGGCGTCGCGTCTACGAGAGCGCGCAACGGGTGCTGCGCGCCGAGCGGCAGCTCCTCGACGACCTCGCCGTCGACGAGGCCGAGGTCGGCGGCACCCTGACGGTCGGCGCCTCGACCGGTCCCGGCGGGCGGCTCGTGCCGGTGCTCCTCTGCGAGTTCGCCCGAGCGCATCCGGCCGTCGAGATCGCGCTCTCGATCTCGGATACGCAGCGAGTCATCTCGGCCGTGGCCGAGCGCGAGGTCGAGCTCGGGATCGTGGGAGCGGCTCGCCGGGGAAGGGGACTGAGCTTCGAGACGCTCGTCCGGGACGAGATCGTCCTCGCCGTTCCGGCCGGGCACTCCTTCGACGGACGGCTCGTCGACCCGGCCGAGCTGGCCGGCGAGACGCTCATCGAGATGCAGGAGGGGGCGGGCGTCCGGCAGGTCGTCGAGGGCGAGCTGAGGCGGGCGCACGCACGCCTCGCGCCGCGATCGCGGCTCGAGCTCGGTCTCCAGGAATCGGTGAAGAGCGCCGTCCTCGCCGGTTACGGCGTCGGCTTCATCTCGAGAACGGCGATCGAGGAGGAGCTGGAGGCCGGGACCCTCGGGGCGGCGACGCTCGTCGGTCTCGCGCCCGCGCGCGAGATCTACGTCGTGCGTGCGCGAGGCCGGAGCCCGACCAGGGCTGCCCAGGCGTTCCTCGACTTCACGCGGGCCCGCCTGTCGTGACGCCGCCGCCGCCCGTCGCCGGCTGCGGCAGAATGGGGGCGGTATGGCCGACGACTGGCGCGTGACGGTCGACTTCGACGACGAGCACGACGGGACGCAGCTCGTCGAGTGGCTCTCTGCGTTCGAGTTCGCCTCGGAGGAGCGGCACAGGCTCGGCCGGCGCGTGGTCGTCAGCCGCGAGGGGGCGCAGGTGTACCTCTACACGGACGCGGAAGAGCTCGCGCGTGAGGTGGAGGCGATCGTGCGGCAAGGGCTCGCCGACCAGGAACGAACGGCGATCGTCTCGCTCGCGCGCTGGCACCCGGTCGCCGAGGAGTGGAAGGACCCCTCGGTGCCCCTGCCTCGAACCGAGGACCAGCTCGACGCTGAGCGCGAGGAGCGGCTCGAGCGCGAGACGGAGGAGTCCGAGGAGGCGAGACACGCCGAGTGGGAGATTCGCATCGAGCTTCGACACCACCGCGAGACTGTCGAGCTCGCCCGGCGGCTCGAGGCAGAGGGGGTTCCGCTCGTCCGGCGATTCCGGTACCTCCTCGTCGGAGCCGTGAACGAGGAGGAAGCGCGGGAGCTCGCGGAGAGGCTTGGGCGCGAGGTCCCGGAGGGCGCGACCGTCCACGTGCAGCCGGGCGGCGAGATGGTCTGGGAGGTAACCCCGGCCAACCCGTTCGTCGCGATCGGCGGCGGCCTCGGCGGGTAGCGTGGTTCCCGAGCCATCGGCCCTGGCGGCCTGCTGAGCGACGGGATCTGGGCGCTCGCCTCCGGCATGCTCGCCGGATGGCTGAAGCGAAGCCGACGCATCGTTCTCGCCGAGCGACGAGGCGTCGTAGGGGCCGAGCATGCTCGGCCCTCCTGGGCACGGCCCCCTGCCGTAATCCATAAGGAGTCATAATCCGCAAAATAGGGAAGTCTGGTAGCATGGCCAGCGTGGTGCGTCTGTCCTTCGACGTGCTCGTGGTCGGGAGCGGAGCCTCGGGCCTCGCCGCGGCCGTCGCGGCGCAGCACGCCGGCGCCGCCGTGGGCCTGGCGGCGAAAGGTGCGTTGCAGTCGTGCAACTCCGCCAAGGCGCAGGGCGGGATCCAGGCCGCGATCGGCGAGGACGACGGGCCCGACCTCCACGCCGGGGACATCTGGCGCAGCTCGCACGAGACCGCAGACGGCAGGCTCGTCGAGGTGCTCACGTCGGAGGCCCCGTCTGCCGTGCGCTGGCTCGAGCAGCACGGAGTCGAGTTCACCCGAGAGGCGAACGGCTCCGGACGCCGCTACCGCCTCGCACGCTGCGGCGGCGCGAGCCGGAAGCGACTGCTCCAGGTGGGCGATCGCACCGGGCACGCGATCACGACCGCGCTGCGCGCGGCGGTCGCGGCATCGAGCGCGGTGACGCTCCCGCACCATCCGCTCGCCGAGCTGCGTCTGAGCGAGAACGGGTTCGTAGCGGTCTGTCGCCCGAGGGAGGGGGCACAGATGGAAATCGCGGCCGGCGCCGTCGTGCTGGCCGCGGGCGGACGCTGCTACCGGGAGGCGCGAGAGCGCGGCGAGCTGTCGACGAACCACCCGGGGGCGACCGGCGAGACGACCGCGCTCGCGATGCAGCTCGGCGCCGAGTCACGTGACCTCGACGCGCTGCAGTACCACCCCAACGGGGGCCTCTGGCCGCCCTCGATGCAGGGCTACTCGATCCCCGAGACGACCCGCGCGTACGGCGCGCTGCTCCTCAACGCGAGCCGGGAGCGCTTCGTCGACGAGCTCGCGCCGCGCGACGTCGTCTCCGCGGCGATCTTCACGGAGGTGGCCGAAGGCAGGGGCGTGTCGGCGCCGGACGGGCGCCAAGCGGTGTGGCTGGACACGACGAAGGTCGCCGAGCCGGACGCTCTCGTCTCGCTGCCCTACATGCTGCGCCGCTACCGTGCCGCGGGCGTGGATCCGCTGCGCGAGCCGATCCTGACGTATCCGGTGCTCCACTACCAGAACGGCGGGCTCGTGATCGACGAGCGGTCGCAGACGACCGTGGAGGGGCTCTTCGCCTGCGGCGAGATCGCGGGCGGGGTGCACGGGCGCAACCGGATGATGGGCAACAGCCTTCTCGAATGCGTCGTCTTCGGGCGACGCGCCGGGAGGGCCGCATTCGAGAAGGCTAGGAGTTGAGATGGCTCGGCCGCGGGATCGCGTAGGGGCGACGCTTGCGTCGCCAGGGGCGGGGCAAGCCCCGCCCCTACGGCAGGTCGTCGAGGATGTCGCGGCCCACCTCTACGTGTGGGCGCTGAAGGACATTCCGCAGGATCTTCGCGATTCGCTCGAGAGCGCCCTGGGCCGCGAGACGTCCACTCCGGGACGGCGTGTGCTGGAGATCATAGTCCGCAACGTTCACGTTGCGGACGAAGGCGGCAATCTCGTCTGCCAGGACACCGGCATCCCCGTCTACTACTGCCGGGTCGGCGAGGGCTTCCCGCTGCATCCGGCCCGCATCTACGAGGCGCTCCGCGACGGCACCGAGCGTGCGACGGTCGAGCACCCGTTGCGGTCGAACACGGTGCACACGCTCACGAGGGAGAACACCGGCCAGAACGTCGGCCACCGGGTGCCGATCGTGCACTGGGACTTCGTCCCGGGCTGGGACGGGCTGGACGTGAAGTGCGTCCCGAAGGGATCCGGCTCGGAGAACATGAGCTTCCTGAAGATGTGCGTCCCCGCCGACGGTGTCAGCGGGGTCAAGAGATTCGTGCTCGACTCAATCGTGGGAGCCGGCGGCAAGCCGTGTCCGCCCGGGATCGTCGGCGTCGGGATCGGCGGGAGCGCCGACTACGCCATGCACCTCGCGAAGGAGGCCATCGCGCGCCCGGTCGGCACGCGCAACCCCGACCCGGAGGTGGCGAGGCTCGAGGACGACCTCTTCGACCTCCTGAACGAGACGGGCATCGGGCCGATGGGGCTCGGGGGAGACGGGACCGTGCTCAACGTGCACGTCGAGCACGCCGACACGCACATGACGCTCAACCCGGTGGCCGTCAACTACCAGTGCTGGGCGGCTCGCCGCGCCTCAGCGCACGTCTCCGCAAGCGGAGACGTGCGCTATGACCGAGAGGCCTAGCCTTGAGCGAGCGCAGACTGAGCTTTCCCACAACCGAGGCGGCAATTCGCGAGCTCAAGGCGGGGGACTCGGTCGTCGTCGACGGCCACATCGTCGGCATCCGCGACCGCACCCAGATCCGCATCTTCGACCACGGCCGGCGTCCTGCCATGGACCTCGCCGGCGCGCTCCTGCTGCACACGGCGCCGAACGTGCGCCGGCGCGCGGACGGGAGCTACGAGAAGCTGTGCATCGGCACCACCACGAGCGCGCGCATGGTCCGCTTCACCGAGCCCTTGGGGCGCGACTTCGGCGTGCGCGCCATCTGCGGCAAGGGCGGCCTTCCCGACGAGGCGATCGAGCCGATGCGCCGCTACGGGATGGTCTACTTCGCGATCGTCGGCGGGGCGGCCGCGCTCGAGACGACGCAAATCGAGGAGATCGAGGAGGTCGAATGGGAGGACCTCATGCCCGAGTGCCTCTGGAGGTTCCGCGTGCGCGACTTCGGGCCGCTGACGGTCGCCATCGACTCCCACGGCACCTCGCTGTACCACGACGTCCAGGAAGCGGCGAAGAAGCGACTGGAGGCGCTCTATGCCAAGCTCTAACGGTCCAGGCGGCCTGAACGGCGCGGAGGACTTCCTCGGCCTCCCGGCGCGCTCGCCGAAACCACGCAGCCTCGGGCTCACGCACGTCATCGACAAGGGCCTCAACCTGCGCGAGATCGAAGGCCTCTTCGACACCGCGGGCCAGTACGTGGACATCGTCAAGCTCGGCTGGGGGACGTCCTACGTCACGAACAACCTCGAGAAGAAGATCGCCCTCTACCGCTCGCTCGAGACGCCGGTCGTCTGCGGAGGAACGCTCTTCGAGGTCGCGATCGCGCGCGAGCGGCTCGACGACTATCGCCGCTGGCTGATCGACAACCGCTTCTCCCACGTCGAGATCTCCGACGGCACGATCGAGCTCCCGCGAGAGCGCAAGCTCGAGCTCATCGCCGAGCTCGCGAAGGACTTCGTCGTCCTGTCGGAGGTCGGGTCGAAGGACGCCGAGGTCGTCTACCCCCCCTACCAGTGGGTCGACTGGATCCGCGAGGAGCTCGGCGCCGGCGCCTGGAAGGTGATCACGGAAGGGCGCGAAGGCGGCACCGCGGGCATCTACCGCCCCACCGGCGAGATGCGCACGGGCCTGATCGACGAGATCGTCCACTCGATCGACGTGGCGGAGATCATCTTCGAGGCGCCGACGAAGGCCGCGCAGGCGTGGTTCGTGAAGCACTTCGGGCCCGAGGTCAACCTCGGCAACATCCCTCCCGAGGAGGTCATCCCGCTCGAGACTCTGCGGCTCGGGCTGCGCGCCGACACGCTGAAGGAGGTGCTTCTGCGTGAGCAGGAGCCCGTCTGAGGGACCGCGACGGCCCGCGTCTCTCGGACCGGCCCCGCGCGCGGGGCCGGGGCACGCGCCGCTTCCCGGCGCGATGGGCCGGACATGTCCGGCACCTACGGAAGCGCTCGGCGACGATCCCGCGTCTCTCGAGCAGCTCTCGGCCGAGGACGTCATCCGCTGGGCGTACGAGGAGTGGGGCGAGCGCCTGTGCCTCTCGTGCTCGTGGCAGAAGCAGTCCTCGGTGCTCGTGCACATGGTCTCCGAGCTCGGGCTCCCCATCGACGTGATCGAGCTCGACACGCATCTCTTCTTCCGCGAGACCTACGAGACGCGGGATCGGCTCGTCGAGCGCTACGGGCTGACGCTCCGGCGGCCCGAGGTCATCACCGTCGCCGAGCAGCACGCGAGCGAGGGCCCGAATCTCTGGGAGCGAGACGCCGACCGCTGCTGTCACATCCGCAAGGTCGAGCCGCTCATCCGGGTGCTGGAGCCGTACGAGGCGTGGATCTCCGGCATCCGCCGCGACCAGTCGCCCTCGCGTTCGGGCACGAGCAAGATCGAGCGGTCGAGCCGCTACGGCGTGTGGAAGATCCACCCGCTCGCCGGCTGGAGCGAGCGGGACGTCTGGCGGTACATCATGGCCAACGACATCCCCTACAACCCGCTCCACGACGCCGGCTACCGCTCCATCGGCTGCATCCCGTGCACTCGGCCCACAGGCCCCGACGAGGAGGAGCGAGCGGGACGCTGGGCTGGCTCGGACAAGCTCGAGTGCGGCCTTCACGCCGAGGCTTCGCCTCCACGTCGAGGCTTCGCCTCGCGTGAAGGCTAGAACCAAGTACAGCAAGGAAGGAGACAACAGCTTTGAACGACATCTCTAGCCAGTCTGCGGAGCAGACTGGCATTCACCCGACCGAGCACCCCGAGTCGGACCGCGTCGCCGGTGGCGGCTTCACGCTCTGGTTCACGGGGCTGTCGGGCGCAGGGAAGACGACCATCGCCCACCTCGTCGGCCCGGAGGTCGAGGAGCGCGGCAGCATCGTCGAGTACCTGGACGGCGACGTCGTCCGGACGCACCTCTCGAAGGGGCTTGGCTTCTCGAAGGAGGACCGCGACGCGAACATCGAGCGCATCGGCTGGGTGGCGTCGCGGCTGACACGGCACGGCGCCGCCGTGATGGTGGCCGCTATCTCGCCGTACGAGGCGACGCGCCGGCGCGCGCGCGAGATGGTCGAGCAGTTCGGGCCGTTCGTGGAGGTGCACGTTCACGCGTCGGTCGACGAGTGCGCGCGCCGGGACGTGAAGGGGCTCTACGCGAAGGCGTTCGCCGGCGAGATCAAGGGCTTCACGGGCGTCGACGACCCCTACGAGCCTCCGGCGAGCGCAGAGATCACGATCGACACGGAGGAGCACCAGCCCGAGGAGAGCGCGCAGATCATCCTCGGGAAGCTCGAGGAGCTCGGCCTGGTGGCTCGCGGCCCGGTCAGGGCGAGCTCCTCCTGACGGTGGCGGCCGATACGTCCCACCTGATCGCGCCTCACGGCGGCGTGCTCGTCGATCGCAGCGGCGAGCGTCCCGACGGCGTGGACGGGCTCGAGCGCCTCCGCCTGACGCCGCGCGAGGTCGCCGACCTCGACATGCTCGCGTCGGGCGCGCTGTCGCCGCTGACCGGCTTCATGGGCCGCGAGGACTACGCGCGGGTCGTCGAGGAGATGCGTCTCGGGAGCGGCCTGCCGTGGGCGCTGCCCGTGTGCCTGGCGGTGGCAGAGGCACCGCACCAGGATCGGGTCGCGCTCGCGGACGAGCGCGGGACTCCGCTCGCCGTCCTCGACGTCGAGGAGGTCTTCGAGTACGACAAGGAGCGCGAGGCGGAGCGCTGCTTTGCGACCGGAAGCGACGCTCACCCCGGCGTCGCTCGGCTCTACGGGCAGCACGATCTCTATCTCGCGGGACAGGTGACGGTGTTCGAGCGCCAGCAACCGTCCTTCCCGGAGCTGGCGAAGGATCCGGCGGAGACGAGAGCGCTCTTCGCCGAGCGCGGCTGGCGGCGCGTGGTCGGCTTCCAGACGCGCAATCCCATTCACCGTGCGCACGAGTACCTGACGAAGTGCGCTCTCGAGACGGTGGACGGGCTGCTCTTACATCCCCTCGTCGGCGAGACGAAGGCCGACGACGTGCCCGCCGAGGTCCGGGTCAGCTGCTACCGCGTGCTCATCGAGGGCTTCTACCCCGCCGACCGGGTGGTCGTCTCCGCCTTTCCGGCGGCGATGCGCTACGCAGGCCCGCGAGAGGCGATCTGGCACGCCCTCTGCCGCAAGAACTACGGCTGCTCGCACTTCATCGTCGGGCGCGACCACGCCGGCGTCGGCGACTTCTACGGCACCTACGACGCCCAGCTGATCTTCGACGAGTTCGCCGCGCACGAGCTCGACGTCGAGCCGATGTTCTTCGAGCACTCCTTCTGGTGCAAGGCCTGCGGCCAGATGGCCACGCCGAAGACATGCCCGCACTCGGGCGACGACCACGTCTTCCTGTCGGGCACGAAGGTGCGCGAGCTGCTGGCCGCCGGCGAGCTACCGCCCGTCGAGTTCACGCGACCCGCCGTCGCGGCAGCTCTGCGCGCGCACTACGTGCACGCGCAGAACGGTTAGGAATGTGCAGGATGCGGGGGTGGTAGCTCATAGCCGCGGCCCGAGGCCGCGGCTATGACCTGGGAGCTCTCGCTCACGGGCCTCCTGATCGGCGTGCTCGTCGGGATGACGGGCGTCGGCGGCGGCGCGCTCCTTACGCCCATCCTGATTCTCTTCTTCGACTTCCAGACGATCGTCGCCGTGGGCACGGACATCATCCACGGGGCGATCTACAAGACGATCGGGGCGACGCAGCACCGCGTGTTCGGGCACGTCCATGCGCGGCTCGTCTTCTGGATGGCGCTCGGCTCGGTGCCCGCGTCGATCGCGGGCGTGTACCTGATCGAAGCGCTTGAGAGTCGCTACGGCGAGGACGTCAACGACATCGCTACGACGATCCTCGGGGCGGCGCTGCTCCTCGTCGGGATCGGCCTGCTCGTGAAG
>CAZCIJ010000089.1:0-10648 GCA_964498265.1 uncultured Gaiellales bacterium
GCGCCGCCCGTCGCATCTGGGCACGGGAGCTGCGCGAGCGCTACGGGGCGACGGACCCGCGCTCGCTGCGCCTGCGCTTCCACGCGCAGACGGCCGGCGTCTCCCTCACGGCCCAGCAGCCCGAGCTGAACATCGTGCGCACGGCGCTCGAGGCGCTCTCCGCGGTGCTGGGCGGCTGCCAGAGCCTGCACACGAACTCGTTCGACGAGGCGCTCGCGCTCCCGACCGAGCAGGCGGTGACGATCGCGCTGCGGACGCAGCAGATCATCGCCGAGGAGACCGGCGTCGCCGACACGGCCGACCCGCTCGGGGGCTCCTACGCCGTCGAGGCGCTCACGAACGAGCTCGAGAGGCACGCGTACGCCTACTTCGAGCGCATCGAGGAGCTGGGCGGCGTCATCCCGGCGCTCGAGGGCAACTTCTTCCAGGCCGAGATCGCCGAGGCCTCGTTTCGCTTCCAGGCCGAGCTCGAGCGGGGCGAGCGTGTGATCGTGGGCGTCAACCGCTTCCAGGAGGACGCCCCCGCCGAGGTGCCCACCCTTCGGATCGACCCCGAGTACGAGCAGCGTCAGATCGAGCGCGTGCGGGCCCTGCGCGCGCGCCGGGACAGCGCCGCCGCCGAGAAGGCCCTGTCGCGGCTGCGGGAGGATGCGGCAGGCGAGGCGAACCTCATGCCCGCGCTCCTCGAGGCCGCGCGGGCAGGCGTCACAATGGGGGAGATGTGCGAGGCCTTGCGTTCGGTCTTCGGAAGCTGGCGGGAGACGCCGGTCCTGTGAGCGCATGACGACGAGCGCTGTCATCCTCGGAGCCGCCCGCACGCCGTTCGGCAAGCTCGGCGGCGGCCTCGCGCCGTTCCCGGCGGTCGAGCTCGGAGCGCGCGCGATCGGCGAGGCTCTCCGGCGCGCCGGGGTACCGGGCGACGACGTGGACTACGTGATCATGGGCCAGGTGCTTCAGGCCGGCGCAGGCCAGATCCCCTCGCGTCAGGCGCAGCTGGCCGCGGGACTGTCGAAAGAGATCGGCTCGGAGACGATCAACAAGGTGTGCGGGTCGGGTCTGCGCGCGGTCACGCTCGCCGATCAGCTGATCAGGGCGGGAGACCACCGCGTGATCGTGGCGGGCGGCATGGAGTCGATGTCGAACGCCCCCTACCTGCTGCCGAAGGCGCGCTCGGGCTACCGGCTCGGCGACGGCGTGCTGGTCGACTCGCTCGTCCACGACGGCCTGCGCTCCACCTTCGACGGCTGCCACATGATCGAGCAGGCCTCCAAGGTGTCGCGCGAGCTCGGCATCGGCCGGGAGGAGCAGGACGCCTGGGCGCTGCGCTCCCACGAACGAGCCGTCGCCGCGATCGACGCCGGCCGCCTGGGCGATGAGATCGTCGGCGTCGACGGCATCGCGGTCGACGAGGCCCCGCGGCGGGAGGCGTCCCTCGAGCTGCTGTCCCGGCTCCCACCGGCGCTCGACCCGGAGGGCACGACGACGGCCGGCAACGCGCCCGGCGTGAACGACGGCGCGGCCGCGCTCGTGGTCGCGAGCGAGGAGTACGCGCGCGAGCGGGAGCTCGCACCCCTCGCACGCATCGTCGCGTCGGGCGTCGCCGCCGACGACATCCCCTACCTCGCGCGGACGCCCGCGCTCGCCGGCGCCCGCGCGCTCGAGAAGGCGGGCCTCGCCGTCTCTCGCCTGACTCTTGTCGAGATCAACGAGGCGTTCGCCTCGGTCGCCCTCAACTCGACGCGCATGCTTGGCGCCGACCCGGAGCGGGTGAACGTGAACGGCGGCGCCATCGCGCTCGGCCATCCGATCGGCGCCTCGGGCGCTCGCCTCGCGACCACGCTCGCCTACGAGCTGCGCCGCCGCGGAGGCGGGCTCGGGCTCGCGGCCATCTGCTCCGGCGGGGGGCAGGGCGACGCCGTCGTCCTTCTGTCCTGACGCCGGCCGCCGGTCCGATGCGCTTCGCTCACGTCCTCGTCGTCGGCGCCGGCCAGATGGGCGGCGGGATCGCCCAGGTCGTGGCGGCGTCGGGCCGGCGCGTCACCCTCGTCGACGCGCAGGAGGGGGCCGTCGAGCGCGCGCTCGCGGCAATGCGACGAAGCCTCGAGAAGCTCGCCGCCAAGGGCGCCACGCACGACCCCGCCGAGGTGCTCGAGCGCGTCGCTCGGGCGGACGACCTCACGCCGGCCGACCTCATGATCGAGGCGATCGTCGAGGACGCTCGCGAGAAGGAGGCGCTGTTCCGGCGCGCCGACGAGGTGCTCCCGCCGGAGGCGATCCTGGCCTCCAACACGTCCTCGATCTCGATCACGCGGCTGGGAGCGGCCACGCGCCGGCCGGCGCAGGTCGTCGGCATGCACTTTTTCAACCCTCCGGCGCTCATGGCGCTCGTCGAGGTCGTCCGCGGGCTCGAGACGTCGGACGAGACGAACGCCGCGGTCGTCGAGCTCGCGGGCGATCTCGGAAAGACGCCTGCAGAGGCGCGAGACTTCCCGGGGTTCGTCGCCAACCGGATCCTCATGCCGCTCGTGAACGAGGCGGCCTACGCGCTCATGGACGGCGTGGCGGACGCGGACTCGATCGACGCGATCGCCCGGCTCGGCCTGAATCACCCCATGGGGCCGCTCGCGCTCGCCGACCTGATCGGTCTCGACACGTGCGTCGCGATCATGGAGGTCCTGCACGAGGGTCTCGGGGACCAGCGGTACGCGCCGTGCCCGCTCCTGCGCCAGTACGTCGCCGCCGGACGGCTCGGGCGCAAGACCGGCCGCGGCTTCTACGCCTACGCCGAGAACGGATGAGCGGAGCGTGAATCCGCTACGGCGAATCTGGGCCGAGGCGAGGCCTGCCTTCGGCGTGTGGGCGACCGTCCCGTCCGGCTTCAGCGCCGAGCTCCTCGCCCGTGCGGGCCCGGACTACGTCTGCGTCGACCAGCAGCACGGCCTCGCCGGGGACGACGGGCTCGCGGACATGCTGCGCGCCATCGCCCTTGCCGGCTCGGCCCCGCTCGTGCGGGTCGGCGGCAACGACGCGCGCCTGATCGGGCGCGCGCTCGACCTCGGGGCGATCGGCGTGATCGTGCCGCTGGTCGAGAGCGCCGAGCAGGCGGCAGCGGCCGTCGCGGCGTGCCGGTACCCTCCGGCCGGGACGCGCTCGTACGGCCCCATCCGCGCGACCGACGCCCTCGGCTCGGTCGACCCGGCCGTGCTCGGCGGGGAGGTGCTGTGCGTCGCCATGGTCGAGACACGCCGCGGCCTCGACAACGTCGAGGAGATAGCGGCGACGGCAGGGCTCGACGCGATCTACATCGGGCCCTCCGACCTGGCGGTGGCGCTGGGACTGCCGCCCGACCAGCGCGGCGATGCCCACGCCGAAGCCGTCGACGCGATCCTGGCGGCGTGCCGGCGGCATGGCATCGTGGCGGGCTTCCACTGCCGGACCGGCGAGGTGGCCGCGGCACGGGCGGCGCAGGGCTTCACGCTCGTCACCTTCGCAACCGACTTCACGCTGCTGCGGCTCGGAGCGGCGCAGGAGCTCGAGCGCGCGCGGGAGCACGTGCTCCGCGGCTGAGGCGCCGGGGCGGCCGGGCCGGCGCGCGTGGGGCCGGCCGCGAGCTTGACTGTTAGAGGTCTCATCGTTACGCTCGTGCTCCTCGGGCGTGCGGGCGAATGAGCGCGCGGGCATACAGGAGGTGACCGATGAAGTTCCACTGGTTTCACCTGATGCCGTATCCCCTGCTTCCCGACGGCTTCAAGCAGCGACACCCCGGCGGCGTCTGGGTCGATCTCCCCGTGCGCGAGGTCTTCGACCCTGCAGTCGGTCACGCCGCCTACAACGACTACCTGGACGAGCTCGAGCTCGCGGACCAGATGGGCTTCGACGGCATCTGCGTCAACGAGCATCACCAGAACGGCTACGGCATGATGCCTTCGCCGAACGTCATGGCCGCCGCGCTCGCCCGCCGGACCGAGAAGGCCAAGCTCGTGCTCATGGGCGACTCGGTGGCGCTCTACAACCCCCCGCTGCGGGTGGCCGAGGAGATCGCGATGCTCGACGTGGTCTCGGGCGGGCGGGTCGTCGCGGGGTTCCCGGTCGGGTCGGCCCAGGACGCGTGCTTCTGCTACGGCGAGAACCCGGTTAGGCTGCGGGAGAAGTACTACGAGGGCGTCGACCTCGTGCTGCGAGCCTGGCAGGCCGAGGAGCCGTTCTCGTTCAACGGCAAGTACACGAAGCTGCGCTACGTCAACCCGTGGCCGCGACCCCTCCAGCAGCCGCATCCGCCGGTCTGGATCCCGGGCGGGGGCAGCGTCGAGACGTGGGACTACTGCGCGCGCAACGACTTCCTCTACGCCTACCTCTCCTTCTTCGGCTTCGAGCTGGCCCGCGAGACCCTGAAGAGGTACTGGGACGTGGTCGAGCGTCACGGCAAGGAGCCGAACCCCTACCGGTGCGGCTTCATCCAGTTCGTCGCCCTCGCCGACTCGGACGCCGAAGCCGAGAAGCTCTACGGCGGCGCGGCGGACTACTTCTACAACCGCTGCCTGTACGTGAACCCGGGCTTCATGAACCCCGCCGGGTACGTGTCGGTCCCGACCCTGCGCAAGGGCAACCAGATCCAGACCCTGATCGCCAAGGCCGCCGCGCAGAGCGGCCCCGGGCTTACGTGGCAGGAGGTCGTCGAGCAGCGCTTCATCGTCGCCGGCAGCCCCGACACCGTCGTCGAGCAGCTGAACGAGATCGCCGAGGACCTGCGCGTCGGCCACCTGATGCTTCTCCTGCACTTCGGCAACATGTCGAAGGAGCTCACGAACCACAACACGAAGCGGTTCGCGGAGGAGGTCATGCCTCGCCTGCGCACGCACCACGGCGAGTGGGAGGACCACTGGTTCCCCAAGGACACGCTCGAGCGTGCCCGGGAGCCGGCGCCGCTCGGTGAGCCGGCGCTCGCCTGAGGGCGGCGGAGCGGAGAGGGTCATGCTCTCGCCGGAGACGATCGAGCTCACCAAGGGGCGGCGCCAGGTCGTGTACCGGGGCGGCCAAGGGCCTCCGCTCGTGTGGCTGCACGCGGCGGACGGCATCCCCGACGAGCATCCCCTCCTCGGCGCCCTCGTCTCTACGCGCGAGATCGTCGCCCCGCTCGCGCCCGGCTTCGCCGACCTCGCGGAGCTCGACGGCGTCGCCGACGTCCACGAGCTGGCCATGCACTACGACGACGTGCTCGGAGCGCTCGAGCTCCAGGCTGCGACCGTGGTCGGACACTCGTTCGGCGGCATGGTCGCCGCCGAGCTCGCCGCCCACTACCCCGGTCGCGTGGGCGAGCTCGTGCTCATCGCCCCGGTGGGCCTCTGGAACGACGAGTACCCCGTGGCGGACATGTTCGCCGTCCTTCCGCAGGATCTCCCGAAGCTCCTCTACGCCGATCCGCCGCCTGCGCCCGGACCGGACGAGGCGGAGGCGGACGTCGACGCCCTCGTCGCGCAGGTGCGCGGGCTCTCCACGGTGGCGAGCTTCCTCTTCCCGATCCCCGATCTCGGCCTGGCGCGGCGGCTCGACCGCATCAGCGCTCCCACGCTGGTCGTCTTCGGCGAGCAGGACGCGCTCGTGCCGCCGGCGTACGCGGACGACTACGTGGCGGGGATCCCGAACGCACGGAAGGCGATCATCCCGGGAGCCGGGCATCTCGTTCCGGTCGAGCGTCCCGCCGAGGTGCTGGCGGCGATCGAGGAGTTCCTGGCGCCCGTCGCCGCCTAGTCACGACGAGGAGGTACACGTTGCCGCTCCACCCGCAAGCCCAGCAGTTCCTCGAGATGCTCCAGTCGTCCGGCGAGCCGCCCCTCTACGAGATGACGCCCGAGCAGGCGCGCGCCATGGACGAGCTGTTTCCCGAGCTGATCGGCCCTGGACCGGAGGTTGCACGCGTGCGGGAGGCGTCCATTCCGGTAGACGGCGCCGAGATCGGCGCGCGCGTGTACGAGCCCGTGGACGACCCGCCCGGGACGGTCGTCTACTACCACGGCGGCGGCTTCGTGGTCGGGTTGTCCTCGACCTCCTACGCCGTGTGTCGCGCCCTCGCGGTCCAGTCGGGCTGTCGCGTCGTCAGCGTCGACTACCGCCTCGCTCCCGAGCACCGCTTCCCCGTCGCGTACGAGGACGCCTACGCGGCGCTGCTCTGGGTGGCGGAGAACCTCGCGAACGGCAAGCCGATCGCCGTCGCGGGGGACAGCGCCGGGGGCAACCTCGCCGCCGCGGTCGCGTTGCGCGCCCGCGACGAGAACGGGCCGAAGCTGGCGCTCCAGCTGCTCGTGTACCCGGTCATCGGCGCCGACCTCACGACGGCTTCCTACGAGGAGCACGGCGATGCAGGTCTCCTTCTCGGCCGTCGCGAGATGGAATGGTTCCTCGACCACTACGTCCCGGACGCCGCCGACCGGGCCGACCCGCGGTTCGCCGTGCTGCGCGCCGCAGACCACTCGGGCCTCCCGCCCGCGTACATCGTGATCGCCGAGTACGATCCGCTGCGCGACGAAGCCCTCGCCTACGCGGAGACGCTGCGGGCTTCGGGCGTTCCCGTGACCGTGAAGCGCTACGACGACCAGCTCCACATCTTCTTCACGCTCGTCAACTTCTTCGACCGCGCGGACGCGGCCGTCGCGGAGGCCGGCCAGGCGGTGCGTGAGGCGGTCAGAGTCGGGTCGACGGTGTCGTAGAGGTGTGCTTGCCCGTGAGCGTCTGGGCCGCGAGCGCGCGCGTGGAGCCGGTAGGCTCAATCGGCAGGCTCGAGGAGCGCACGAAGCGATGACCGCGACAGCACCCGCCGAGATCCAGCACCTGATCGGGCGCGAGTGGACCGGCGAGCCCGAGCGGACCCGGGAGAACCCGGCGCGCCCGCGCGAGGTCGTCGCGCGCGTTCCGGCCGGCGGAGCGAGCGAGGTCGGCGCCGCGATCGACGCCGCGACCGCCGCGTTCCCCGAGTGGCGCAAGACGCCGGCGCCGGCCCGCGGCGCGATCCTCGCCAGAGCCGCGGAGCTCCTCGCGGAGCGCACGCAGCAGGTCGCGCGCGACCTCACGGCCGAGGAGGGAAAGACGCTCGCCGAAGCCACGGTCGAGGTGCAGCGCGCGATCGACATCGTGCGCTTCTTCTCGGGCGAGGGCTGGCGGCTCGCCGGCGAGAACCTCCCCTCGAGCGTCCCGGGCACGCACCTGTACACGGTCAAGGAGCCGCTCGGGATCGTCGCGCTGATCACGCCATGGAACTTCCCGATCGCCATCCCGACCTGGAAGCTCGCGCCGGCGCTCGTCTCGGGCAACGCCGTCGTCATGAAGCCGGCCTCGCTCGTGCCCATCTCGGTTCGCCATCTCGCGCAGTCCCTGCTCGACGCTGGGCTTCCGCCCGGCGTGCTCAACGTCGTGTACGGATCCGGCTCGGCGGTCGGCGACGCGCTCGTGCGCGATCCACGGGTCGCGGCGATCAGCTTCACCGGCTCGGTCGCGGTCGGACGGGAGATCAACCGCATCGGCGCGGAGCGGCTCGCCCGCGTGCAGCTCGAGATGGGAGGGAAGAACGCGCTCGTCGTGCTCGACGACGCCGATCCCGCCGTCGCCGCGCGCATCGCGGCCCAGGGGGGCTTCGGGCTCACCGGACAGGCGTGCACGGCGACGAGCCGCGTGATCGCGACCCGCGGCGGGCACGACCGCTTCGTCGAGGCCCTCGCCAGGGAGGCGGAGGCGTTCCGTCCCGGGGACGGCCAGCTCGAGGGCACCAAGATGGGGCCCGTGGTCGACGCGAGCCAGCTCGCCACCGATCTCGACTACCTCGAGGTCGGACGTGGCGAGGGTGCGGAGCTCGTGACAGGCGGTCGCAGCGACGGGCTGTTCCTGACGCCCGCGGTCTTCACCGGGGTCGAGAAGGACATGCGGATCGCCCGCGAGGAGATCTTCGGGCCCGTCGTCGGCGTGCTCGAGGTCGACCGCCTCGACGAGGCCATCGAGCTCGCGAACGACTCCGACTTCGGCCTCTCGGGCGGGATCGTGACCAACGACCTCTCGGCGGCGATGCGCTTCGCGGACGAGGCGGAGATCGGCGTGGTCAAGATCAACCGGCCCACGACCGGTCTCGACCTGAACGCGCCCTTCGGCGGCGTGAAGAGCTCCTCGAGCGGAACGTTCCGCGAGCAGGGCACGGTCGCGGTCGACTTCTACACGCGCCTGAAGACCGTCTACCTCGGCACGTGAGCGCGGTCGAGGGGGCGCTTCGACGCGCCATCCTCACCGCCGCGTCGAACGACCGGCTCGAGCGGCTCGCGAGCCGCTACGGCATGCAGCTCGGAGCCTCGCGCTTCGTCGCCGGCACGACGCTCGACGAGTGCGTCGCGGTGCTCCGCCGCCTGAACGACCAGGGGTTCAAGGCGAACACGACGCTGCTCGGCGAGTTCGTCGGCGACGAAGGCGCGGCCGTCCGCGTCGCCGGTCAGTACGAGCGCATTCTGGAGCGCATACGCTCCGAGGGCCTGCAGGTGAACGTGTCGCTCAAGCTGACGCACGTCGGGCTCCAGATCGACGAGGAGCTCGCGTTCTCGAACGTCGCGCGGATCGTTCGCAGGGCCGAGGAGCTCGACAACTTCGTGCGCATCGACATGGAGCACTCCGCCGTCGTCGACGCCACGCTTCGCGTCTACCGGCGGCTGCGCCAGTCGGGACACGACCGCGTCGGCGTCGTGCTCCAGTCCTACCTCCGCCGCAGCGAGCTCGATCTCGAGGAGCTGTTGCCCCTCGCGCCGAACGTGCGGATCGTCAAGGGCGCCTACCTCGAGCCGCCGTCCGTCGCCTACACGAGCAAGGCGGACGTCGACGCGGCCTTCGTCCGCCTGCTCGAGACCTCGCTGCGCGCGCCGGGGTACACGGCCGTGGCGACGCATGACGACGGCCTCGTCGAGCATGCGATCGAGTACGCGCAGGACCATGGCATCGACCCGGAGCGCTTCGAGTTCCAGACGCTCTACGGCGTGCGGCGCGATCTCCAGCGCCGGCTCCTCGATCGCGGCTACACGGTGCTGGTCGCGACGCCGTTCGGCCCCGAGTGGTTTCCGTTCTTCATGCGCCGGCTCGCCGAACGCCCGGCGAACCTCGCGTTCGTCGCCCGCAGCGTGCTCCGCGGATGAGACGTCTCGTCGGTTGGGCGCTGTCCGGTCTCGCTCTGGTCGGTGTGCTCGCGGTCGTCGCGGTCGCGACCTTCGATGCGCTCCGCGGAACGGGCGAGGAGGCTCCGCGGAGCGCAGCGGGATCCCCGGCGCAAGCGGTGCGCGGCCCGCACGTTCCCGCCCCGGGGGCCCTGCCCGGGACGCTCTACGTGGCCGAAGCGAGGAGCTGCCGGCTGCAAGCGCTCGACCTCGAGCAGTTGACGCTGGGCGAGCCGGGGCCGGCGACATCGTGCCGGCTCTGGATGGCGCCCGGCGGCCAGCTCGCCGTCGCGAGCCGGCGGAGCCGGGACACAGGGTCCGGCCTCGAGCTCGTGCTCGTGCGCCTCGGCGATCCGCCGAGCCTCGTGCGCGTCCTGGGATCGAGCCGGAGCGCGCCGGCATGGTCGCCGGACGGGACGTCGGTCGCCTGGTGCGATCCGGGCGGCGGCTCCGTCCTGCTCCACACGCCGACAGGCTCAACCGAAGCCGTCCCCGGCTGCTACCCGAGCTTCCTGGCGACGGGCGTGCTGGCGACTCGGGAGGGCTCGGGACCGCGTACAATCCTTCTCGAGGACGGCCACGCCGCTCTCGATCAGGACGACATCGCCGGCGCGCTGTCCCAGGGCGCCGGCTCGCGGAGCTCGGGTCCGCGCCAGGCGATGCCGGCGCGGGTCTGGATCACGGGCACCGGTGCCGCTGCGGATGGAAGCCTCCTCGTCGCCGTCCGGGAGTCCGGCACGGGCTTCTCCGCTTCGGGCAGGCTGCAGCGCTGGCGTGAGGGCCGGCTGACGGGAAGCCTCACGATTCCCTCGGTGTACGAGCCGGCGGCGTGGTTCTACGGGTTCAGGATCGAGGTGAGTCCAGGCGGCACGGAGGCGGCGTTCGTGTTTCCCGAGCGATCGAACCTCGCGATCGTGGAGGATCTCGCGGCCCTGATCGACCTTCGAAGCGGCAGAGCGGAGACAGAGCTGCTCGAGCAGCCGTACGCAGGCTTCGCCTGGTCCCCCGACGGTGCGTGGCTCGCGGTCGCCTCGGGTCGGGAGATCCGGATCTACGGCGCCGATCGCTCGACGCCGGCCTACGTCCTCCCCGTGGCGGCGGGCGGGCTCGCGTGGGCCTCCTGATCAGGACCCCGAGCGGAGACCGGCCGCGGGGCGGCAGAATGCTCTCGTCGAGGCAACGAGAGCACCGCGTGTTCGATCCCTCCGCCCTTCCTCCCGACCTCCCCGTGCCCCGCGACGACGGCGCGACCGCGCTCCTCCCGGGGCTGGAGCTCCCGCCGCTCGCGTTCCCGTCGACGACCGGTGGATCGCTCGATCTCCGTGAGCTCGCGGCCGCCACACTCACCCTCTACCTCTACCCCCGCACCGACCGGCCGGGCCTGGATCCGCCGGCGGGCTGGGACGCGATTCCCGGCGCTCGCGGCTGCACACCGCAGAGCTGCGCCTTCCGTGACCTCCATGCGGAGCTGACGG
>CAZCIJ010000090.1:0-10595 GCA_964498265.1 uncultured Gaiellales bacterium
GTACGCCACGTGGTGGATCCGCCAGGCCGTGACGCGAGCGATCGCCGACAAGGCTCGAACGATCCGCATCCCGGTGCACATGGTCGAGAAGCTGAACAAGGTCGTGCACATCGAGCGCCAGCTCGTCCAGCGCCTGGGCCGCGACCCTCGCCCGGAGGAGATCGCGGCCGAGCTGGAGATGACCGCGGGCGAGGTCCGTGAGATCCTGCGCATGGCGCAGCTTCCGATCTCGCTGGAGAAGCCCATCGGCGAGGAGGAAGAGTCGGAGCTCGGGGACTTCGTCCAAGACGAGCTCGCCGAGTCGCCGTTCGAGTCGGCGTCGGTGAACCTGCGCCGGGCGGACATCGATCAGGCCCTCGAGTCCCTTCCGGAGCGCGAGCGCAAGGTCATCGAGCTCCGCTACGGCCTCAAGGGCGAGCACCCGCGCACGCTCGAGGAGGTCGGTCGCGCCTTCGGGGTCACGCGCGAGCGCATCCGTCAGATCGAGAACAACACGCTGAAGAAGCTCGAGTCCCTGCCCGAGGCGCAGGGACTCCAGGACTGCGTCTGAGGCGCGGGTCACGACCCGGGCCTGCTGGCTCGGGCTCCTGAGCGCCCGACCTTACGATTCACGGGTGAGCCCGCAGCGGCGAATCGCGCTCGTCTCCGTCCTGGCGGCAGGCGTGCTGATCGCCCTCAAGCTCGGGGCGGGAATCGCAGCCGACAGCCTCGGGCTGCTGTCCGAGGCACTGCACTCGGGGACCGACCTCGTCGCAGCGCTCCTGACGTTCTTCGCGGTCGGCGTCGCCGTCCGCCCGGCCGACCGCAGCCACCCGTTCGGGCACGAGAAGGCCGAGCACCTGGGCGCGCTCGCGGAGGGCGCCATCCTCGTCGTCGCGAGCCTCGTCATCGTCTGGCGGGCCGTCGACCGGCTCGTCTCAGGGATGCATCCCGAGGTCGACGCCGCCTGGTGGGCATTCGGCGTGATCGGGATCGTGATCGCCATCGACCTCTCGCGCGCGACCATCTCGATGCGCGGCGCGCGCCGGCACGGGAGCGCGGCGCTCCAAGCCAATGCCCTGCACTTCGCCGGCGACGTCGGCGGGTCGACGGCCGTTCTCATCGGCCTGCTCTTCGCGCGAGCCGGCTACCAGCAGGCCGACTCGGCGGCGGCGCTGCTCGTGGCGGTGCTCGTCCTCGCTGCCGCCGGCCGGCTCATGCGCGAGAACGTCGACGTGCTCATGGACCGAGCTCCTGCCGGCGCTCACGCGAGCGCGCAGGAGGCGATCGAGGCGGTGGAGCCTGATGTGGACCTGCGCCGCCTGCGCGTGCGGCGCGCGGCCGGCCGCCACTTCGCCGACGTGGTCATCGGGGTGCAGCCGGGTGCCGCCGTGGCGGAGGGGCACGCTCTCGCCGACGCCGTCGAGGAGGCCGTCGAGCAGGCCTTGCCGGGGAGCGACGTCGTGGTGCACGTGGAACCGCGCCCGAGCGAGGAGGCCGCGCTGCGCGAGCGGGCTCTCGCGGCTGCACTGCGCATCCCTCGCGTTCGCGAGATCCACAACATCGTCGTTCGCCGCCTCGGGGCCCGCAACGAGGTCTCCCTCCACCTCAAGCTTCCAGGCGATCTCTCGCTCGAGGAAGCGCACGCCATCGCCTCCCGCGTCGAGGGGGCGATCCGGGACGCCGTTCCGGAGATCGACGCCGTCCAGTCCCACCTCGAGCCGCTGGCGGAGCCGACCGAGGGGACGCCGCTGAGGCCTGCGGACACGGCGGAGGACGCGCGCTCCATCCGCCGCGTCGTCCGCGAGGTCACGGGCGCCGAGCCGCGTGACCTGCGCTTCCTCGAGACCGAGGAGGGGCTCGTGGCGCTGCTCACGCTCGAGGTCTCGCCCGAGACGCCGCTGAGCGAGGCGCACGCCCGGGCCAGCGCAGTGGAGGGACGGATCAGGGAGGCATCGCCCCGTATCGCCGAGGTCGTCGTCCACACCGAGCCCTGAGCGCGCTCATGTCCACGTCGCTCAGGGATTCCTCACGTCGCGTCTACCAGCGCCGGCCTCGGCCGGCCGCGTGGCGCAGCGCCGAGTCGACGGTCATGCAGCCGTAGAGGATCCCGCCGAGCGGCAGCGTGGCCGCCCAGACGGGCGCGAGATCGAAGTAGCGAACGGTGCGCGAGAACACGGCGCCCATCACCGTCCAGGCGGCGGCTCCGGTCAGGGCGAGGGCGATCCTCCAGGGGGCCGGCGGAACGCCTGCCAGCCCGAGCGCGACGAGCGCGGGCGGGAGCGCGAAAAGGAGCGCGAGGCCGGCGACGCTGGCCGCAAGCCGCAACCACGAGTAACCGAGCTCGTCGAAGGCGGTGCGGCGCACCATGCGCCAGACGGCGCCGACCGAGCCGTACTCGCGGACGCTCTCGACGTCGCTTCTGGAGACCGAGAGCCGGATGGGCTCGCCGAGCTGCTTGACCGCGCGGGCGAGGTTCACGTCGTCGATGATCTCGCCGCGGATCGCCTCGAACGCTCCGGCTCGCTCGAGCGCCTCCCGGCGCACGAGCATGCAGCCGCCGGCGGCGGCGGCGAGGCGGTCGGCCGGGTCGTTCACGCGGCGCATCGGGTAGAGGACGTTGAAGAAGAACAGGAACGGCGGGATGAGCAGACGCTCCCGCCGCCCGCACGCGCGCAGGCGCGCCATGCGGCTGTTGAGCCCCAGGCCCGCCGCCTCGCTCTCGGCGACCAGCCGCAGGACCGAGGTCGGGACGTGGCGGATGTCGGCGTCCGTCAGGAGGAGATAGTCGGAGGCGCCGGCCATCCGGCGGCCCTGCTCGAGGGCCCAGACCTTCCCCGTCCAGCCCTCGGGGAGCGGCCCGCCCTCGACCACCGATGCGCGCGCGCCGCCGAGCGCCCGCGCAACCGAGGCCGTGCCGTCGGTAGAGCGGTCGTCGACGACGAGGACCTCGAGCTCGCCGGGATACTCCTGGGCGAGCAGCGCGGGGAGCGTGCGCGGCAGGGTGCCCGCCTCGTTGCGGGCGGGGACGACGACGCTCACCGCGGGCCACGTCGACGGCGCCTGCGAGGGAGGCTCTTCCTCGGCCAGCGGTCGGAGGTCCCACGGGCGCGCCGGCTGCGCGAGCAGCGCGACCCAGGACGCGAGCGAGGCGCCTCCCGCCGCGGCCAGGGCGATCCAGATCGTCACGGCGGGACTCTGCCCGATCGAGCGTCGCGGGTCGAGCCGTGGACAATGCCCGCCCGGAGCGTTACGATTGCGCCCGCGACGTCTGCGGCCCGTCCTCTTCGTTCGATGGCCGCAGCTTCGAGACCTCGGTTGAGACCGCCGGTGGCGGTCCTGGCCATCGACGGGGGCGGCATTCGGGGCGTCATCCCCGCTCTGGTGCTCGCCGAGATCGAGCGGCGTGCCGAGAAGCCGGCGGCCGAGCTCTTCGATCTGGTCGCAGGCACCTCGACGGGCGGCATCCTCGCTCTCGGGCTCGTGAAGCCGGGAAGGGGCGGCCGTCCCGCGTTGTCGGCCGAGGACCTCGTCGGCATCTACGAGCAGGAGGGGCGCACGATCTTCGACCGTCCGCTCTGGCACCGAGTCGTCGCCCTCGAGAACCTGCTCGAGGAGAGGTTCCCGGCCGACGGCCTCGAGGACGACGTGCTCGAGCGCTACTTCGGGCGGACGCTCCTCTCCCAGGCCGTGACGGAGGTGCTGGTCACGGCCTACGAGCTCGAGACGCGCCGCCCGTGGTTCTTCGCGCGCCACAAGGCGCGCGACCCGCGGCGCGCAGGCTGGGACTTCCCCATGAAGGACGTCGCCCGCGCGACGTCCGCCGCGCCCACCTACGTCGAGCCGTACGAGCTGAAGAGGGAGGAGCCTGCCCACGGCCTCATCGACGGGGGGATGTTCGCGAGCAACCCCGCAATGTGCGCATGGGTCGAGGCGCGCAAGCTCCACCCGGACGTGCACGACGTGCTGGTCGTCTCACTCGGGACAGGCCGGCACACCCGTCCGATTCACTACCGCGACGCGAAGACGTGGGGCCTCGCCAACTGGGCTCGGCCGGCGCTCGCCTGCGTGTTCGACGGCGTCAGCGACACCGTCGACCACCAGATGGCCGTCCTGTGTGGCTCGGCGGAGCACGGCCGTCGCTACTACCGCTTCCAGACCGAGCTCGACTCGGCCGTGGACGACATGGACAACGCGACGCGGACGAACGTCCTCGCGCTCAGGCGCAAGGCCGGGGAGATCATCTCGACCCGGAGCGCCGACATCGACGACCTCTGTGCGCAGCTCCTCGCGCGGACGAGCCGGCAGAGCGCAGGGGGCGCCCGTTCCCCGCGGTCCGCCGCGCCCCCGGCCGGCGTCCGGCCCTCGGATCTCCTGCCGACCGAGGACGAGTTCGACCCGTTCTCGCAGCGCGAGTCGGACGCGGTCCCCCGGCTGGAGGGAGACGACTCGGTCCATGCGCTCCCCGCGCAGCGCTCGTGATGGAGCTGCCCGAGCTTCCACGCTGGCTTCGGATCGGAGCGCGCGGGCGCGACGTCCTCGCGCTCCGAAGAGCGCTCAGGCGCGCCGGCTACGGCAGGCTCTCGGGTCGCGCCGCCCGTGTCTTCGACGAACGCCTCGACGCTGCCGTGCGGGCGTTCCAGTCGGCGAACGGGCTGGGGGTAGACGGGGTCGTCGGGCCGCGGACCTACGCGGTGCTCGGCCCGTTCTACGACGCTCGCGGGCGCTGGCTCATCAGCCAGGTGCCGAAGGTCCCCGTGCAGCCCGGAACGGGGCCCGGTGGCGAGGCGGGCGTGCGCCGGCGCATCGTGCTCGTCGCCCATCTGGGCGTGGAGAAGCGCGCGCAGATCCACTACACGCAGGACAATCGTCGCATGGTAGGCGTGCGGCATGCCATCGTGCCGCCGCGCGTTCCGGCGTGGGAGGACTGCTCCTCGTTCGCGACCTGGTGCTACTGGGCGGCGGGAGCGCCCGATCCGAACGGCCTCGGCTACAACGGGTTCGGCTACACCGGAACGCAGATCCAGAACGGGTCGGAGACAGCGGACCCGAGGCCGGGCGATCTCTGCTTCTACGGCCCCAGCCGCTCGCGCATCACCCACGTCACGCTGTACGCGGGCAACGGGCGCGTGGTCAGCCACGGGCGTGAGGAGGGCCCCGAGCTCTACGGGACGATCGACTACCGCCGGGCGAAGGACATCCAGCAGATCCGCAGCTATCTGACCTGAGGCCAATCGCCCCGCGCAGAGCTCGCCGTGTCCCTTGCCAAGCCGCGCGAGGTCGATCACACTCGCGCACGGACGTCCGGCCGCAGAAGGGAGACCGGCGGCGTGCGAGGAAGGAGGCGACCTGAGCGACATCGGCATCATCGGCGGGGCACCGCAGGGCTGCACCTGGCGCTCTTGCTCCAGCAGCGAGGCCTCGAGCCTGCTCTCTACGCAGAGCGAACGCCCGACGAAGTGCTCGCCGCGCGGCTGCCGAACACGGTCGCGCACAACCACAAGACGCGCTCACGGGAGCGCGCCCTCGGCGTCAACCACTGGGACGAGAGCGCACTGCCGATCCACGGCCACTGGCACTGCATCCCGGGCGAGCAGACCCTCCAGTTCCCGGGCTACTTCGCGAGCCCGAGCATGAGCGTCGACTACCGCCTGTACCAGTCGAAGCTGCTCGAGTCCTTCGAGGAGCGCGGTGGGACCGTCGCCTTCGGCCCGGTGAGCGTCGACCGCCTGCCGGCGCTCGCCGGGCGCCACGACCTGATCGTCGTCTCGACTGGAAGCGGCGGACTCTCCAGCCTCTTTCCCCCCGTGCCGGATCGATCTCCGTTCCAGGAGCCGCAGCGCCTGCTGTCCGCCGGGCTCTACACCGGCGTCGACAACGAGCGCGAGAGGAACTACGTGACGTTCAGCATCGCGCCGCCGCACGGCGAGGTGATCGAGATCCCGATGGAGTCGTTCGAGGGCATCGTCAGCGTGCTCCTGTTCGAGGCGATTCCGGGCGGCGACTTCGAGGTCCTGGCGCGCACGGCGTACGAGGACGACCCTGAGCGGTACGAGCGTCTGGTTCTCGAGACGCTCCGCGCGCATTCGCCGGCGACCTTCGAGCGGGTCGACGAGGCCGCCTTCGGTCTCACCCGCCCGAGCAGCTTCCTGCGCGGGGCCGTCACTCCCACGGTGCGCGAGTCGTACGCGAAGCTCGACGACGGCACGTACGCGATCGCGCTCGGCGACGCGCACGTGCTCATGGATCCGGTGGTCGGCCTGGGCGCGAACGCGGCTTCCTTCGCGGCCTGGACCCTCGGCGAGGCGATTCTCGGGGGCGGGCCCTTCGACGAGCGGTTCTGCCGGAAGGTGGACGAGCGCCGGCTTCCGCTCGTGCTGGGCTCCTTCGACTTCACGAACTTCATGCTGGCGCCGGCCCCGCACCTGCTCGACCTCATCGGCGCGATGTCACGGAGCCCGCCCCTGGCGAACGACTTCACGGACGGCTTCACGGACCCCGCTCGCCAGTGGGCGCACCTCGCAAGCCCCGACGCGACGGCGGCCTACGTCGGCTCGGTCCTCTCGGCCTCGGACAAGGGCGAGGTGCTGCCCGCCTAGTGCAGGTGATCCTCTTCCGCTACGACGCGCCGATCCTCGAGCGATTCCCCGGCATCGTCGGCGGCGTCGTTCACGCGCGGGGCGTGGTGAGCGGACCCTCCGAGCCCGGGCTCGCGGCGGCCTTCCGCGCAGAGCAGCGAGCGACGCTCGAGCGGCTCGGAGGGCGGGCTCTCGCCGAGCTGCCGAGCCTCGCGGCGTGGCGGCGCGCGTTCACCGCCTTCGGCGTCGAGCCGACTCGCTACCGCAGCGCGGCCGAAGCGCTCCTGCGGCGTCTCACCAAGCAGGGCGAGGTGCCGAGCCTGGGCGCGCTCGTCGACGTCGGCAACCTCGTCAGCATCCGCTTCGCCCTCCCGGTCGCCGTGTTCGATCGCCGGGGAGTCACGGGGACGACGACCGTTTGCTTCGCCGACGGGAGCGAGCGCTTCACCGACCTCGGCTCGACGGAGGAGCAGCACCCCGAGCCCGGCGAGGTCGTCTTCGTCGACGACGCGGGGACGGTCTGCGCCAGGCGCTGGTGCTGGCGTCAGAGCGCCGCGAGCGCGGCGCGGGAGGACACGAGCGAGGTGCTGGTCACGGTCGAAGGGCAGCACGAGCGGGCGGCGGTCGACGTGGCTTCCGCGCTGGCCGACCTGGAGGGACTGCTCGCCGAGCACCAGCCGGCCGCATCCCTGCGCAGCGCGCTCCTCTCGGCCGCGAGCCCGATCTTCGAGACGCACCCCGGCTGACGGCGAGGTCGCCCCACCACCGCCTCGACGTCGCCGGAGTCGGGGCGCGTGTCCCCGGCAGGATGTGACAGGCTCCGGACGTGATGGACGAAGCGCTCTTCTCCCTTGCAGGCCGGGTCGCCCTCGTCACAGGCGGCAACGGCGGCCTGGGGCGCGCGATCGCGCGCGGTCTACGCAGGTTCGGCGCCGCCGTCGCCGTGTCGGGACGGGACCGTGAGAAGAACGCGCTCGCTGCGGCGGAGTTCGGCCAGCACCTCGTCTTCGAGCTCGACGTTCGGAGCGAGGCGGCGGTCGAGGAGGTCGTCGCCCTCGTGGTCGAGCGGCTGGGCGGCCTCGACGTCCTCGTCAACAACGCCGGGGTGGGGCGCGGCGGCGCGGTGACCGAGCTCGAGCGCGGCGACTGGGACGCCGTCGTCGAGTCGCACCTGACCGGGAGCTTCCTCTGCTCGAAGCACGCCGCGCGGCGCATGGGCGCCGCGCGGACGGGAAAGATCGTCAACATCGGATCGATGTACTCGCTCTTCGGCCCGCCGAGGTTCGCGCCCTACGCCGCCGCGAAGGCCGGCATCCTTGGCTTGACGCGCAGCCTGGCGGTCGAGCTCGCCCCGAGGATCCAGGTGAACGCGATCCTCCCCGGATGGTTCGAGACCGATCTCACGCGCTGGATCACGGAGACGCCGCGCCGCGACGAGATCCGGCGCCGGACGCCCGCCGGACGCTGGGGCGAGCCCGACGACCTCGTTGGCACGGCCGTCTTCCTGGCATCGCCGGCCTCCGACTTCGTCACCGGAGCCGCGATCCCGGTCGACGGCGGCTACGCCGTCTCCGACCGGTTGCTGCACGAGTAGCGTCCCGAGGCGTGCGTCCGGCCATTGGCACGACCGGATGACCGCGCTCGCCGCGACGCCTCCACGGCAGTCGAGTTCGGCTTCGGTCTCGTCGTCGATGAGGGTGACGCAGTCGCAGAGCAGGTTGCTCTCGCCGTAGGGAACGAGAAGCGCGCGCTGGCCGATGGCGAGCTCGGCTCCGTGCCGACGCGGCGAAGTCGCCCTCGCGCGGACGACGTTGCGGTGATCGCGGCGGAGCGCCTCGAGCGTCGTCCACCGACTGCCCCTCCTCCGGGACCCATTGACGCTCGTCCTCGCAGATCGGGCAGCGCTCGGGCGGCATGTCCGAGGGAGCCAACTGAGTCCCGCATGTGACGCACACGAACGCCGGCCGGTGCGACCCAGGATCCTAGGCCGGGCTGAGCCAGTTGGCCACGACGCGCAGCTCGTGAAAGCCGGCGCGCAGGATGTTGCGGTAGGAGCGGCTCGGCCGGTCGGGAAGCTGCTCTCCGGTCTCCGTGTACACGGCCTCGCAGCCGAGCTCCCGAGCGCGGCCGATGCGAGCCGCGAGCAACGCGCTCTGGGCTCCCTGGCCGCGGTGCTCGGGAAGCGTACCCGCGAAGCCGAGGTAGCCGGCGCCCTGCCCGACGAAGAGCGCCGCGGCGCCCGCCGGATCGCGGTCCGCGAGCGCGAGCCAGCAACGCCAGCCCTCCCGCTCGGTCGCGGACGCGGCGAGCGCCTCGGCCTCGGGCGGGAGCCCGTAGGCGTCGCACACGATGCGCGCGAAGGCGTCGCCGCGCTCGGCGCCGATCTCCGCGAGCTCGAGCCGCGTCGGCGCCTCCGGCACGGGCTCGACGCCGCGACAGAACTGCATCCAGCCCCAGCCGCGCTCGAAGCCTCTCGACTGGAGCCAGCCGGCGAGCTCCGGCGGGCGCGCGTCGGCCGATACGGACACGTAGAAACGGAGCCCGTCCATCGCCGCGATCGCCGCGTCGAGCTGCTCCTCGGTCGCGGGCTTGCTCGCGCCCAGCCCGACGACCCTGTTCAGCATGGGCGTGGCCGGCGCCTCCGGCGCGCGGAAGAGCGTCGCTCCGGGGAGCTCGAGCGTCCGTTCCCCGAAGAAGCTGCGGAACGCGGCGGTGCTCAGGCGCTCGGCGCGTCTCGCGTCCTCGCTCCGCGGGAAGCGCTCCAGGCCGTCGCTCGCGCCGGCGCCCATTGCCTGCGTGCAGCCTAGATGATTGATTCCGAATGCCTCGCACCCCGGCTGGGGGCCTGCACACGGCGCATCGCGCCCGCCTCGATCGGCGTCAAGGTACTCCAACCTTGACGCCGATCGAGGCGACCACGCTGCTTGGTGCATGCCCTCCCCGCGGGCACGCCCATTCGGAATCAATCATCTAGGCGGAGCGCGCGAGGTCGGCGTCGGCGATCCCCGGCTGCTCGGCGAGCGCCTCGGCGAGCCGGTCGAGGGCGTCGCGCTCGAGCTGGCGAACGCGGTCGCGGCTGAGCTTGAGCTCCTTGCCGATCGCCTCAAGCGAGCGCGCCCCGCGATCGTCCAGGCCGAACCGGAGCTCGATCACCCGCCGCTCGTGTTCCGGGAGGCCCTCGACGGCGGAACGGATCCGCTCACGCTCGACGCGCTCTGCCGCCGTCTCGGCCGGGTCTGCCGACGTGTCGTCGGTGAAGTGGTCGATGAGCTCCTGCTCGCCGTCCTCCCCGCTCGGCCGGTTCAGCGACACGGACGCGTCCGCCGCCGTGAGCGCCTCGTCGACGTGGATCTCGTCGAGGCCGGTCGCGGCGACGAGCTCTTCGCGCGTGGGCTCGCGCCCGAGCGCCAGCTCGAGACGCTCGCCGGCGCGCCCGAGCTTCGTCCGCCGCTCGTTCACGTGGATCGGGATGCGGATCGTCTTGCCCTGGTTCGCTACGGCCCGCTGCACGGCCTGGCGGATCCACCACGTCGCGTAGGTCGAGAACTTGTAGCCCCTGCGCCAGTCGAACTTCTCGACGGCACGATTGAGCCCGATCGTCCCCTCCTGGATGAGGTCGCCGAGGGGGACGCCGTGACCCTGGTAGCGCTTGGCGATCGAGACCACAAGCCGAAGGTTCGCGTTGATCATCCGCTCCTTCGCCGCCCGGTCGCCACGCTCGACGCGCTTCGCCAACGAGACCTCCTCGGCGGCGGTCAGTAGCCGGTGCTTGCCGATCTCGTTCATGAACAGCTGAAGCGAGTCGGCTGCGAACGCGAGGTCGCGCAAGCTGCCGGTCCTGCCCGGCTCACCGTCGGTGGGACCCTCGCCGCTCTCCTGGGAGGCGAAGATCACGCCCCGGGCCTCGAGCGCCTCGCGCAGGACGCGAACCTCCTCCTCGTCGAGCTCGTGCTCGGTGGCGAGCTGCTCGAGCTCCTCGACGTCCACGCTCTCGCGCGCGGCAAGCTCCTCCTCGAGCTCGCTGAGCTCGTAGCGGTC
>CAZCIJ010000091.1:0-10545 GCA_964498265.1 uncultured Gaiellales bacterium
CGCTGCCGGCGCGGCGCGGGTGAAAGAGCTCGGTGGAGAGGCCGGCGAAGCCCAGCCGGTGCCGGCGATGGGCTGGTTCGCCATCTGCAAGGACCCCGAGGGAAACGACTTCGGCCTCTGGCAGGGCGACCCCTCGGCGCAGGCCTCGACCGAGTAGGGCTGCCCGGCGGACCGGCGGCGTCACGACCCGGACGCCGCCGGCCGCACGGAGGTTGATGGACGCGCTCTGCGGCGGCTGCAACGGTCGGGACCTGACCCATGTTGCACACGGGCGAGGCTGGCCCATCGAGCGCCGCCACGGGGGAGATCGCGCCTGCGCAGAGCCATCGCGCGATTCTTACCCGGCTCTTAGCCGCTCCTGAAGACGGTCTGAATCCGCGCCGGTGTACTCACGGACGCGGGGGCTCGCCCCCGAGGCGACCGGCGTACCATCCAGGGAGGAACGACGCGTGAGCAGCCAGGCTGAGCGGACCGAGCGAGCCCCGAACGAGGAGCTCCACGATCACGACCGGGGTCTCGCCTTCGACCTCTCGACTCTCATGGACCGGCGTCAGGTGATCAACCTGGCCGCCGGCGCGACCCTCGTCTCGTTCGTCGGAGTCGCGTGCGGTGGTCGGGGCGCCTCTCCGACCAGCGCTGGGGCCGCTGTGACGCAGGCCTCTGCAGGGTCGCAGACGGCGGCGTCCGGCGAGAGCTGCGAGGCCATTCCCGAGGAGACCGCCGGCCCGTACCCGGGCGACGGGTCGAACGGCCCCAACGTCCTGGCCGAGAGCGGGATCGTGCGGAGCGACATCCGGTCGAGCTTCGGCTCTGCGTCCGGTTCAGCCGACGGCGTCCCGCTCACAGTGAAGCTCTCCGTCCTCGACGAGGAGAACGGCTGCGTGCCGCTCGGGGGAGCCGCCGTCTACCTCTGGCACTGTGACCGCGAGGGACGCTACTCCCTGTACTCCGACGGGGTGACCGACCAGAACTACCTGCGCGGCGTCCAGGAGACCGA
The DNA here is from genome assembly GCA_964498265.1 of uncultured Gaiellales bacterium. Classification (GTDB taxonomy): domain Bacteria; phylum Actinomycetota; class Thermoleophilia; order Gaiellales; family Gaiellaceae; genus CAZCIJ01. The sequence continues at coordinate 998 of CAZCIJ010000091.1, forward strand.
CGGCGACGGGGTCGTCACGTTCGCCAGCATCTTCCCGGGCTACTCGGGTCGCTGGCCGCACACCCACTTCGAGGTCTACTCGAGCGTGGACGCGGCCACCGGTGCCGATCGGAGCTCGGGTAGGAGGCTTCGGTGAGCGCGGCAGCGATCATCGCCTCCGTCGTCACCGCCGTCGTCGTCATCGTCGTGATCGGCGGCTTCCTGTGGGCGGCCCGAGAGGACGGACGCGACCAGCGCCGGCGCGACGGCGGGCGAGGGCTCCCGCGCCACCGCCGTCTTCCGTAACCTGCCATGGTGGGCGTCGAGGAGGAGATCAGCCGGCTCTACGGGCTGCCGCTCGAGGACTTCACCGGGGAGCGCAACAAGGCGGCTCGCGCCGCTCGGAAGTCCGGTCAGGCGGACGAGGCCGACGCGATCGACCGACTGCGCAAGCCGTCGATCGCGGCGTGGGCGATCAACCAGCTCGCGCGGCGACGACGCCGCGACGTCGATCTCGTCCTCGACAGCGGCAAGCGGCTGCGCGACGCGCAACGATCGGTGCTCGAGGGCCGCGGGCGCAGGGAGCTCGATCAGGCGCGCGCCTCCCTCGACAAGGCCGTCGTACGCTTGGTCGCCGCGGCCCGTCCGCTCCTGCAGGAGCGGGCCACGGACGCGGCGCTGGGACGCATCGGCGAGACCCTCCACGCGGCGGCGATCAGCGACGACGGCCGCGAGCTGCTCGCCCGTGGCAGCCTGACGAGGGAGGTGCGCGCGACGGGCTGGGAGGTCTTCGAGGATCTCGCGGCGGACCTTCCGGCACGGGCCGCCGACGAGGCGACGGCATCCCGGGAGACGAGTCCCTCGCAGGCAGCAGGATCCGTCCAGGAGTCCCGGGAGGCGCTTCGAGAGGCGAAGGCGCGCCGCCGTGAGGCGGCGCGGGCTCTTCGCGACGCCGAGCGCGAGCAGGTCCGCATGAGACGGGCTCTCGACGCCGCGGACGCAGAGGTCGAGCGGGCGCGTCGCGAGCTCCGGAGGGCCGAGGACGAGCTCGCCCAGGCAGAGCGCGAGCTGCGCGGCCCCTAGAGGCTTGATGTGAAATAGGCGTGCGTCTGGGGAGGGCGTGCACCAAGGAGCGTGGTCGACTCGACCGGCGGCAAGGCTTGACGGCCTTGGTGCCGGTCGAGGCGGGCGCGATCCGCCGTGTGCACGCCCCCAGCCAGGCGTGCGGGTATTTCACATCAAGCCTCTAGTCGTCTAGACCTCCTCGGAAACCCAGTCTCGGGTCACCGTGAGCCAGAACGCCAGGCCGGCGTACGGACCGTATCGGCGAAACCGGCGCACGATCGCCCGGTCGGACACGGTGCGGCGACCGACCACGCGCGCGTACTTCGGCCGGCTCCAGGAATCCAGGACGCAGCGCGACGTACGGCCGAGCAAGAGCATCACATGAGAGGCCGCGTAGGCGCCGACGCCGGGCAGCGCGAGCAGTCGCCGCTCGACCTCGTCGTCGGGGATGTCGTCGACCGGCGCGCCCGCGAGAGCCTCGAGGTCGACCGAGCCCTCGGCGACGCGCGCCGCCAGATCGACGAGGTAGCGCGCCCGGTAGCCCGCACGGGCGTACTCGCGATAGAAGACATCGCCGGCGCTCGCCATCGCCGTCGCCGTCGGGAACGCGCGTCCATCTGGCCCGGACGGAGGCGCCTCTCGAGCCGGCTCGCCGAGATGCTCGACCAGCGCGCCGACCATGCGCTCGGTCGCCGACCAGCTGCAGTTCGTCGTGCAGATCGTCTTGACGACCTCCTCGAACACGGTGGGGCTGCGAACGAGCCTCCCGGCCCCGGTCGTCGCCCAAGCGAGATCGGGATCGTCGGCCGCGAGCGCATAGAAGCTCGAGAGGTCAGCGTCGAGTCGCAGCAGCCAGCCGACGCGCTCGAGCAGCGCTTCGCCCTCGGCGGCCGCGAGCGGCGGACCGGCCGCCTCGACCGCCGCGTGTCCTGCGCTGCCGTGCCGGACCTCGACCGTTCGCGGCCGGCCGCCGTCGACAGGCAGGGTGACCCTGAGCGTCCACGTCGTCCGGTCGACGTCCATGGGCGGCAGGTCAACGAGCCCGTGCGAGGCGATGACGCGCCGGAGGTCGACTGGCTCACCGGCCGGACCGACCAGCGGGAGCTCGCCGGCGAGCGCGCTCATTCGAAGTACTTCTGCTCCCAGGACGAGGCCGTGAACGCGACACCGGGCTCAGCGCCGATCACGAGCACCGTGGTGTCGGCATCGATGGCCCATGCTCCCCGACGCGTGTCGGGGTCGGGAACGAAGACGAACGTCCCGGCGGGAGCGTCGACCTCCTCGCCGGCGACGACGAACCGCGCGTGTCCGCCCGCGACGAAGTAGAGCTCTTCGTGGCGCGTATCGCTCTCCTCGGTCTCGGTGTGCTCCTCGATGACACAGTCGCCCGCATGAGCGGCCACGAAGAGGTTCACGCCGAAGGAGCGGATGCCGAAGTGATGTCGCACGGGCTTCCACTCGTACGAGCCAGCCTCGGGCTCGATCGGTCTCGGGATCTCGGACATGTGCGCGGCTGTGTAGGCGGCGGGCATCGGGCCTCCTCGTCCTGTCACCGGTGGCAATGGATAGCATGCAGCGCTGCTCCGGGGGTGGAGGCACGCTGCTCCCGCACTGTGCGCTCCTCGCCGCCTGCGCGGGATCGAGCGGGAGGGCGGCGGCAGCCGTAATCGCCGATCAGGCGTCACGCTCTGCGCCTACAGTGTCGGGCCATGGCCATCCTCGGAATCGACGTCGGCGGGACGTTCACCGATGCCGTCCTGCTCGACGGCGGGCGGCTCGCCACGGCAAAGGTGCCGACGGCCGGACGACAGGAGGAGTCGGTCGTCTCCGCGGCCCGAGCCGTGGGCGCCGGCCGTCTCGAGCGCTTCACGCACGGAACGACCGTGGCGACGAACGCGCTTCTCGAGCGGAAGGGCGCGCGTACGGCATTTGTCGCAACCGCTGGGTTCGAGCACCTCCTGCACCTGCGCCGGCAGGCTCGAGCGCACCTCTACCGGCTGTGCGCCGAGCATCCGGAGCCGCTCGTGCCGCTCGAGCGCTGCGTCGGCGTTCGCGAGCGGGTCGGCCCGGACGGCGTGCTCGAGCCGCTCGATCTCTCGAGCTTGCCGGAGGTCGACGCTGAGGCGATCGCAGTCTGCCTGCTGTTCTCGTTCCGCGACCCCGCCCACGAGCGGGCCGTGTCGGCCGAGCTCCGGCGGCGAAACCCGGACGCTCACGTGGTCGCGTCGCACGAGGTCGCGCCGGAGTTTCGCGAGTACGAGCGAGCCTCGACGACCGCCGCCGACGCCTACCTGGGCCCCGCCGTCGCGCGCTACCTGCACGCCCTCGCCGAGCGCTGCGACGAGGAAGGCTTGCCGCGGCCCCTCGTCATGCGGTCGTCGGGCGGCGTCTCCACGATCGAGGAGGCCGCCGCGCACCCCTCGTGGATCCTGGTCTCCGGGCCGGCTGGAGGAGTGGTCGGCGCGCGCATCCTCGCGGCCCAGGCGGGCCTCCCGAACGCCATCTCGTTCGACATGGGCGGCACGTCGACCGACGTGTGCCTGATCGCGGAAGGACAGGTGGAGCGCGCCGGCGAGCGGGTTGTCGGCGGGCTGCCGATCCGCCTTCCCACAGTGGACGTCCATACCGTCGGCGCCGGCGGGGGGTCGATCGCCTGGCGCGACGCCGGCGGGGCGCTCAGGGTCGGTCCCCAGAGCGCCGGGGCTGACCCCGGCCCCGCCTGCTACGGGCACGGCGGTCTCGAGCCCACGGTCACGGACGCGAACCTGCTGCTCGGGCGGCTTCCGCCCGAGCTCCCGGGCGGACTCGTTCTCGATCGCGCGGCGGCCAAGCGGGCGCTCGAGGGGTTCGACCCGGCCCACGTCGTGGACGCGGTCAACGCGGAGATGCTGCGCGCGCTGCGCGTCGTCTCCGTCGAGCGCGGACACGACCCGCGCGACTTCGCGCTCGTCGCCTTCGGCGGCGCTGGACCGCTGCACGCCTGCGCGCTCGCAGAGGAGCTGGGGATCCGGACGGTACTCGTTCCGGAGGCCGCGGGCGTCCTGTCGGCGCTCGGTCTCGTGGCCAGCGACGAGCGCCGTGATCGCGTTCGGTCGTACGTGGCTCCGCTCGAGGCGGTCGGTGAGCTGCCGGCCGAGGGGCACGCGGACCTGCGCTACGCGGGGCAGTCGTTCGAGCTCACCGTGCCGCTCGGTTTCGACCTCGCGGAGCGGTTTCACCGCGCCCACGAGGAGCGCTACGGATACGCGGAGCGCGCGAGAGCGATCGAGCTCGTCGCAGTCCGAACCGCCGACGTTCGCCCCGGCCCGCGGGTCGAGCTCCCGCCCGGCGAGCCGCAGCGCGTCGCCGGCCCCGCGGTCGTCGAGCTGCCGGGCGCGACCTGCTGGGTTCCCCCGGGGTGGGAGGGGGTTAGGGATGGGAGTACCACACTCATCCTCACGCGAGCGTGAACATCGAGCTCCAAGTCATCGGAAGCGCGCTGCGCGCCGTCGCGGAGGAGATGGGAGCGGCGCTGATTCGCTCTGCGTTCTCGTCGAACATCAAGGAGCGTCGAGACTGCTCGACGGCCCTGTTCGACCTGCAGGGACGCATGATCGCCCAGGCCGAGCACATTCCAGTCCACCTCGGGGCCATGCCGGAGGCGGTGGAGGCGGTCATGGCTCGGAACCCGCAGCCGGGCGAGATCTACGCCGTGAACGACCCGTTCACGGGAGGCACGCACCTTCCCGACATCACGCTCGTGTCGCGCACCGACATCGGGTTCGCGGTCTCGCGGGCGCACCATGCCGACGTCGGCGGGATGGAACCCTCGAGCCTGCCGGCAGGCTCGCGCGAGCTCTACCAGGAAGGAGTCGTCATCCCGCCCGTCCGGCTCGACGACGAGGTCCTCGCTCTCCTGTTGGCCAACATGCGGAACCCCGAGGAGCGGCGCGGCGACCTGCGCGCGCAGATCGCGGCGCAGCGGCTCGCCGCGCGGCGGGTGGACGAGCTGTGCGCGCGTCACGGGCGCCGCCAGGTCGTCGCTGCCATGGACGAGCTCTTTGCATACTCGGAACGGCGCGTGCGTGCGGGTATCGCCGAGCTCCCGGACGGTCGCTACGCGGCCACCGAGGTGCTCGAGCCGCTCGAGGGGGAGCTCTCCATCAGGGTCGAGGTCACGATCGACGGCGACGAGCTCACGATCGACTTCGCGGGCACGTCGCCGCAGCACGACGGCAACCTCAACTGCCCGCTGGCCGTCACCCGTTCCGCCTGCTTCTTCGTCGTGCGCTGTCTCACGGATCCGGACATTCCAGCGTCGGGCGGCGCCTACGTCCCCGTGAGGATCGTCGCTCCGGAGGGCTCACTGGTGAACGCGTCGCCCCCGGCCGCCGTCGTGGCCGGCAACACGGAGACCTCGAGCAGGATCACCGACGCGCTCTTCCTCGCCTTCGGGGAGGCGGTCGAGGTGCCCGCCCAGGGTCAGGGAACGATGAACAACGTCACCCTCGGCAACCGGCGCTTCACCTACTACGAGACGATCGGCGGCGGCCAGGGCGCGTGTCCGGACGCGCAGGGTCCATCCGCCGTCCACGTGGCGATGTCGAACGCCCTCAACACGCCGATCGAGGCGCTCGAGCTCTCCTACCCCCTGCGCGTGCGGCGCTACGAGCTGCGCCGCGAATCGGGCGGCGCGGGGCGCTTCCGCGGAGGCGACGGCGTGGTGCGCGAGCTCGAAGCGCTCGAGCCGTGCCGCCTCTCGCTCCTCACCGAGAGGCGCACCGTCGCACCCCGCGGCGCGGCCGGAGGCGGGGAGGGCGTTCCTGGACGCAACCTCCTGAACGGCGAGGAGCTTCCGGCGAAGGCGACTCGGCCGCTGCGGCGCGGCGACGTGCTGCGCATCGAGACGCCCGGGGGCGGCGGGTACGGCCGGCCCTTGTCCTGACGGACGGAGTCGACGAAGATACTCGCCCCGCTGCAGGAGAGGAGGCACGAAACGTGGCCGACGGCTTCACGATCGCGCACATCGACGAGATGGAGCACCCGTACCCCAAGTGGATCCTCTGCCGTAAGACGCTCGGCCTCCGCTCGTTCGGGATGAACGTGACGGAGCTCCAGCCGGGCGAGCAGATCCCGGAGCACGACGAGACCGGACGCGACCAGGAGGAGGTCTTCATCGCGCTCAGCGGCGCGGCGACGATCGTCATCGACGGGGCAGAGCACCCGTTGCCCGCGGGCACGTTCGCTCGGCTCGACCCCGAGTTCAGGCGCTACGTCGTCAACAACGCCGACGCGGTCGCCCGCGTCCTGATCGTCTCGGCGCCGACGTCGAGCGGCTACACGCCCATGGACTGGGCCTAGCCACTTTCCCGACAGGCCCTTGAGGCCCCCTCGAGCTCGAGCAGCGTGCGCTTGCGCTCGAGCCCGCCCGCGTAGCCGACGAGCTGGCCCCCTGCGCCCAGGACTCGGTGGCAGGGGAGGACGATCGGGATGGGATTGCGGTTGAGCGCGCCGCCGACCGCGCGCGCGGCGCGGGCGCGGCCGACACGCTCGGCGAGGAGTCCGTACGTCGCCGTCTCGCCGTAGGGAACGCGGGCGAGCTCGACCAGGACGCTGCGCTGGAACGAGGGCATGGGGCTGAGGTCGACGGTCAGGTCGAAGGAGCGGCGGCTCCCGGCGAAGTATTCCCCGAGCTCTCGGGATGCCGCCGCGACGGGTCGCGGCGCGCGCAGGACGCGAGCGCCGAACCTGCGCGCGAGCCAGTCGAGCTCGCGCTCGGGCTCCGGATCGAACGAGATGCTGCACAGTCCTGCCTCCGTGACCGCGACGAGGAGCGACCCCACGGGCGAGTCGACGAGGTCGTAGGCGACATCCAGCAGGCCCTGCGCGGCAGCGGTCTCGCGGAAGCGGTCGTCGAGCGCGGTCGGAACGGTCATCGCAGCCTCCGTCGTAGTCGTCGAACCCCTGACGATGCGGCCTGGCGCGCCGCCTCCTCGCTCGACCCGAGCGCCGCCCCGATGTCGGCGTACGGCAGGTCGTAGCCGTAGCGAAGGACGACCGCGGCCCGCTCGGTCGGCGGGAGCTCGCCCGTCAGGTGCTCGAGCTCCCTGAATGCGGGATGCTCGAGCTCCGCAGCGGGCTCGGCCACGAGCGGCTCCGCGCGGCCCCGCCGTCGCTGACCGTCTACGGCGACGCGAGTCGCGATCGTGAACAGCCACGCGCGCAGGAAGCGGCCCGACGAGAGCGACGGGTAGGCTTTCAGGGCCCGCAGGAAGGTCTCCTGAAAGGCGTCCTCCGCCTCGCCGGGCACGGCGACGCGGAGCAAGTACCCGAAGATCTCGCCGCGGTGCTCCTCGTAGAGCCGCTCGAAGGGCGGGACCCGCATCGCCTCCATCATCGATGAAACGGTGGAGGGCGTCGCCGTGTGAGATCGAAGAACGAACGCCGTGCGCGTCGCGGTCGTCGGCCATGTCGAATGGGTGGACTTCATCCGCGTCGAGAAGGTGCCGGCGCCTGGGTCGATCGTGCACGCCGAAGCCGCATGGGCCGAGCCGGCCGGCGGCGGCGCCGTCGCCGCCGTGCAGCTGCGGAAGCTCGCCGGCGCCGCCACCCTCTACACGGCGCTCGGCGACGACGAGCTCGGCCACCGCTCCCTCCGCGAGCTGACCGCGATGGGTCTGCGCGTCGAAGCCGTCCTTCGGCCCGAGTCGCAGCGCCGGGCGCTCACCTTCGTCGACGCCACGGGCGAGCGCACGATCACCGTCATCGGCGAGCGGATCGTGCCACACGTCGGGGATTCGCTCCCCTGGGACGAGCTCGCGACCTACGACGCCGTCTACCTGACCGGCGGCGATCCAGGCGCGATCCGGGCCGCGCGCCGGGCCCGCGTCCTCGTCGCCACGCCTCGCACGCTTGCCGAGCTTGCGGCCGCGGCCGTCGAGCTGGACGCCCTCGTCGGAAGCGCCACCGACGCAGGCGAGCGCTACCGCAGGGGCGATCTCGAGCCGCCGCCGCGCCTCGCGGTTCGCACGGCCGGAGCCTCCGGGGGATCGTACGAGCTTCCTGACGGCACGATCAGGAGCTTCGAAGCCGCGCCGCTCCCGGGGCCGGTGGCCGACGCCTACGGGTGTGGCGACAGCTTCGCCGCCGGCCTGACGTACGCCCTCGGAGCCGGGCTCGGGCCCGACGAGGCGCTGTCGCTCGCCGCGCGCTGCGGCGCCGCCGCGCTGACCGGCCGGGGCGCCTTCGCCGGACAGCTCAGCCTCGCGGGCTGAAGGCGGCCTCCATCGAGCCTCTCCGTGGGCCGGCCGCCCAGGCCGGGGTTGATATGTGGGGCATCGTGGAGTACAGTGGGGCAAAGTGGAGAACAGGCGGGTCGGCTGTCCGTGTTTCTGGGCGAGTACGAGCACACCATCGATGAGAAGAACCGGCTCACGCTTCCGGCCAGGTTCCGGGACGAGCTCACCGAGGGCTGCGTCGTGACCCGGGAGATGGACGGATGCCTCTCGGTCTACACGCGCGACGCCTGGGAGCGGTTCGTCGCTCTTCGGCTCGAGGGCCTCGACCCCTTCACGCGCGAGGCGCGCCAGGTGCGTCGCTTCATCTTCGCCGGCGCGAGCGAGGCCGTACCCGACCGCCAGGGTCGGATCATGCTTCCGCCTGCGCTCGTGGAGCACGCGAAGCTCTCTCGCGAGGTCGTCGTAGCCGGCGTTCACGACCACGTGGAGATCTGGGATCGGGCCGCCTGGCGAGCTCATCTGGACGAAGTGGAAGGGAGTGCGGAGCTTGTTGCCGAACGCATTGCAGAGAAGCGCGCCTGATCACGTCGCGGTCCTCGCCGACGACGTCTGCCGGCTGCTCGCAGTGTCGCCGGGGGAGACGGTGGTCGACGCGACGTTCGGAGCGGGGGGGCACGCCGCGCTTCTCGCCGCCGACCTTCGCGGTCAGGGCCGCTTCATCGCCATCGATCGGGACCCAGGCGCGCGACGGTACTTCGACAGCTTCGCCAGCCGCGTGCCGGTGCAGACGCGCTTCCTCCGCGGGGCGTTCGACGTCGTGCTCGCGCAGCTCGCCGCGAACGGCGTGCAGGCGGACGCCGTGCTCTTCGACCTAGGCGTCTCGAGCATGCAGGTCGACCGGCCCGAGCGAGGCTTCTCCTACGCGGTGGACGCGCCGCTCGACATGCGCATGGATCCGTCCTCCGGCGACTCGGCGCGGGACCTCGTGAACGAGCTTCCGGAGCGCGAGCTGGCCGATCTGTTCCGGCGCTACGGCGAGGAGCGGTACGCGCGCCAGATCGCCCGGCGCATCGTCGCGCGCCGGCGCGAGCAGCCTCTGGAGCGCACGGGGGAGCTCGTCGACCTGATCCGAGCGTCGATCCCTGCCCCGAGGCGGTTCGGGGACGGCCATCCTGCCCGGCGGGTGTTCCAGGCGCTCCGGATCGCCGTCAACGACGAGCTCGGATCGCTCGAACGCGCGCTGCCGGCGGCCGTCGAGATGCTGCGGCCGGGAGGGCGACTCTGCGT
>CAZCIJ010000092.1:0-10486 GCA_964498265.1 uncultured Gaiellales bacterium
CCCGGCTTCCCGAAGCGGTAGAAGACCGGCGATCCGCCTGCCTGGGAGACGGCGAAGAGCGTGGCCAGCGCGTCTTCGAGCGCCCGCGCGCTATCCAGCCCGCCCGCGTTCGTGGGCTCGTAGCCGGCGTCGGAGATCAGCCGCTCGGCTACCTCCCGCGCCGCGTCGTCGGCGCAGTAGAGGCAGCTCGGCCGCGTTCGCTGACTGGCGATCTCGTCGTAGATCGCGGCGAAGTTAAGGTTGAACGCCTTCGCGACGGGACCGCCCGTGATCGACTTCACGAGGTGGGCAAGCGAGGGGAAGTCCGGCCGCTCGCCCCGGAAGTGGTTGGTCGCGTCGATCGCGATCTTCCCCTCGAGCCCTCGCACCTTGCCGAGAGCATCAGCGATGGCAGCGGATGGGACAGCGACGAGCACGGCGTCGGCATCCGATGCGTCCCCGCCTTGGCGGCCGAGCTCCGCCACGTCGTGGCCGCTCGCGCGCCAAAGCCTCGCGAGACCCGAGCCGACGTTCCCTCGACCCACGACTGTGATCTTCATGCTCCCTGCCAGCGATGAGCGCTTGAAACCACGAGGCGGGCGCAACCGGCTCGTGGACGAGTCACGGTACAAGAGGCACGGCAGGCTCGCTCGCAACGCGCGACCACACATCAGCGGATTCGCGTACGCGCAGGCCGTAGTTCCAACGGATGGCCGAGCGACGAGGGACCCGTAGCATCGGCTGATTGCCTGGGTCGTGCTGCTCATACGCCTCGACGCGACGCCGGCTCGCGAGGTCGGACGCTACGACCGTCCCTCCGAGGCGTTCGAGGTGGCTGATCGACATCGCGACGAGCTCGTGAATCACGGCTGGACCGTCATCGGATCGGAGGTCGCCTACGGCTACCGTTGGGCGACCCGGCTCACCCGCGATCTCGACGAGATCGTCGTCGAGGTACGAGCCGACTAGACGATTGATTCCGAATGGCTCGCCCCCCGCGGGCACGCCCATTCGGAATCAATCGTCTAGGCCGACCCGCGGATGCGCGTGACGGCCGTGTTGTTGTCGATCCTCGCCTCGTGCAACCGGTTGTCCGGGACGATGCGCGCCACCAGCCTGCGTCCGCACGCGGGGCCGCGCAGATCGAGCGTCGAGAACTGCGCCTCAACGCGCACGCGGCCCTTGCCGCGCGGGCGCACGCGCACCACGATCGGGTGCTTGCTCCGCCCCGGGACCGTGAAGCGGACCCGGAACGGCTTCGCCGCGCGCGGCCTGAAGATCGCCACCGTGAGGACGGCCTCCACCGACCCGTCGCCTTCGCAGCGTGCAGCGAGACGTGCCGCGATGAGATCCGGCATGCGGTTGCGGCCGGCGGCCGGCCCGCTCCCCTCGCCGTCGTCGTCCGGCGCAAGCGGCGGCGGCTCGTCGGGCTCCTCCTGCTGGGGCGAGCAGACCTCGTAGAGCGGGTCGCACGGCGCCGGAACGTCCAGTGCCCCCGGTGCGCCGAACGGGACGGGCGGGCCGATCAGGGGAGTCCGTATGGGCGCGGCTGCGCCCGGGACGATCACGAACGAGTTGGCGCCCGGATTGCGGTTGTAGAGGAAGGGCCCCGCCTTCTTCCAGTTGTTTATGAGCCACAGGTTCCCAGACGGGTCGATCGCACCGCCGGTGACCCTGTCCAGCGCGTTGCTGTCATACCCGGTGACCGGCGGTGAGATCGGGTCACCGGTGCTGAGGCCAGCCGGGCAGTTGCTCGCGTCCGCGCCGCAGAAGTGCGACACGCCCGTGAGCGGGAAGGGCCCCTCGCCCGTGAGCGGCTGGTGGCCGAAGTTGAAGACCCAGAGCGTGTCGTTCCCGTCGACGGCGTTTCCCCAGGGAATGCTGATGCCGCCGCCGGTGTACTGCGTGGGCGGGCTCCCGTCGGCGGGGAAGAGGACGACGGACGCCTCTCCCGATGAGGGGTGGAGCGGGGTGCCACCACAGACAAGGTCCACCGAGCCGGAGCTCGAGACCCACATGTTGCCCTTGCTGTCGCCGGAGATGCCCATCGGCCAGGACAGGAGGCCGTTCGACTCCACCGTCACGACGGTGCCGTCGGGCGAGACGATGTACAGCTCCTGGGCCTTGTCGCCCGTCACCCAGGCCCGCCCGAACGGGTCGATGGCGATGGCAAACGGCTTGAGAAGCGGCTCTTCGGGAAGCATGAACCGCAGGTTCCCGGCTGCGCCTTGCCCGCCGGGAAGCGGGATGTTCCGGGCCAGCGCCGGGTTGCCCCCGGGAATGACCGTCACGGTGTCGTTGCCGCAGTTCGCGACCCAGATGTTGCCCTGCCGGTCCGACACCGTTCCCTGGGGCCACCAGATACCGCCGTTCGTGAAGCCCTCGAAGGGCGACAGCGGCACGCCGTCTGGACTGAACTGCGAGACGCTGTCGTGCGTCGCCGGGATCTTCTTTGCCGGGTCAGGTGGAATCATGCCGTCGGCGCAGGCCGGCGCCTCGAATCCGAAGCTGCTGACCCAGACGCTTCCTCCCGGCGTGAGCGTGATACCGAAGCCGACGCCGCTGAGGCCGCCGCCGAAGTACGGCGTGCCCGGGAAGCGCTCGCCCCAGGGATAGAACTTCAGCAGGCGCAGGCCGGTGCACCCGATCCCGAGGAACTCCGTCGGCTCGTAGTTGTCGTTGATCCAGGCGAAGCCCCGTTCGTCGATGGCGACCTGGCCCGGACCGCCCATGAGGTTGCTCGAGTCGTACTCGCTGTAGAAGCCGCCCGTGAACTTGATGAACAGAAGCCAGGACGTCGGCGCATCGGCCAGCGCAGGCGCATACGGCCCACCGTCCCCGAGAGCGAACAGCTCGTCGACGTTGTTCGACGGGTACTTGGTCATGTTGGCGAGGGCCTGCAGCACGGTGGTCGGCGCCGGCCCGCCCGGCGGCGTCGCCTCGTCGAACAGCGTCTGGCAGTTGGACGCGTCGGCCACGCAGCTCGCGACGATGTTGGCGAGCGAGTTGAACGTGTCTCGCGTCGACGTGAAGCCGCCGTTGGGCTCGTTGTCGAGCACCTCCCCGACGAGCCCCGTCTCCGGATCGGCCATGTTGGCCGCCATCCTGACGGCGTTCAGCACCCCGTACCGGTTTCCACTGATCACGCGGCCGTCGATGAACTGGGCGAACGCCGCCCCGATGGCCACCGTCGTGCGCTCGTTGACGACGACGCTGTCACCCGGCGATACGTCGCCGACGGCGCTTGCGAGCATCGCCTGGCCCCTCTCCGCGAGGATGTAGAGAACTGCGTTGAGGCTGCTCGGCTGGGGAACGGGAAACGTGTAGTCGATCTGGAAGCGTCCGTCCGCGTCAGTCGTGTCCCGACCGAGCAGGTTTGCACCGACGGTGCCTTGCGCACCGCTCGCGTAGAGCGAGACCGTGTATCCCTCCTGCGGGATGCCGCCGTTGCCTTCGACCACGCCACCGAGCGTGGCTTGAAAGCCGAGGCCTGCTTCGGCCCGGCCTGTGACGCCCGTCAGCCACACCAGGGTCAATACGGCAACGACGAGAGGAAGACCTCTCCGAAACGGCATCCGAGGACGAATCGCTCCAAGGCTCATGTCTCTTCTCCAGCGAGAGGTAGGAAACGCACGGGGGCGAGGGAGCTCTCTCGAGCTAGGAGCGCCGTGTGGAGACCTCCTCCGGCGTCCGTCCCCGCCAAGGACCCAGGATCATCCTGGGCACGCTAGAGGCGGCCCCGCCTCCTCGTCAAATCAGGCGCCGACCCTAGCCGAGGAGGGTGCGGAGGCTGGCGAGCGTCTCGGGAACGACGCGGTAGTAGGCCCAGCTGCCGCGCTGCTCGCGGGTGAGGAGGCCGGCGCCGTGGAGGATCTTGAGGTGGTGGCTGACGGTGGGCTGGGTGAGGCCGAGCGGCTGGGTGAGGTGGCAGACGCAGGCCTCGTGGTCGGGCTGGGCCTGGATGAGGCTGAGCAGGCGCAGGCGGGCCGGGTCGGCGAGCACCTTGAGGGCGGCGGCGAGCGTCTCGGCCTGGTCGCGCTCGAGCGCCGATTGCAGCAAGGGCGGGCAGGATGCGGCGACGGTCGCGATCGGGTTCACGTCGACATATTGACAGGACTCGATGGCATCGACGATCATCGATATCGACACACGTCGATGATCGAAAGGGAGGAAGCTGCGATGTCGACCCGGCACCTGGAGCATCTCGACCCGGTGACCGCCCAGCACGTGAGGAAGGCGGCCGCGGCGCTCGAGAACGAGTTCGCGGGCATCTTCGGCACCGAGACGATCGAGCGCTTCATCTCCGACTCGCTCGACCAGCTGAGCGGGGCGAGCATCAGCGTGTACGTGCCCGTGCTCGCGCATCGCTTCGCGCGCGAGCGGTTGCGCGCGCTCGCCCAGGCCGAGGGCACGATCGCGAAGACCGTGCCCGAGGTGCTGTTCGTGTGCACCCACAACGCCGGTCGTAGCCAGATGGCCGCAGGCCTCCTGAACAAGCACGCGGACGGGCGCGTGCACATCCGCTCGGCGGGCAGCGATCCCGCCGACCAGATCAACCCGGCCGTGATCGCCGCCATGACCGAGATCGGGATCGACATGGCCCAGGAGTTCCCCAAGCCGCTCACCGACGAGGTCGTCCGCGCCGCCGACGTCGTCGTCACCATGGGTTGCGGCGATGCCTGCCCCGTCTACCCGGGCAAGCGCTACATGGACTGGGAGCTCGACGACCCCGCGGGGAAGAGCGTCGAGGCCGTACGCCCCATCCGCGACGACCTCGACGCGCGCGTGCAGAGTCTGCTCCAAGAGCTGCTCGACCCGAACGAGACCCCGTCGCAGTGACCGGGTCGAGAGGCGAGCTGCCCCGGCTCGCGAGAAGTCTGCTCGCGGAGGCGGTGGGGACGTTCGCGCTCGTCTTCGCCGGCTGCGGCGCGATCATGGTCAACGCCAAGACCGGCGGCGCGCTCGGCCAGGTCGGGATCGGGATCACCTTCGGGCTGGTGATCACGGCGATGATCTACGCCGTCGGGCACGTCTCCGGCGCCCACCTCAACCCCGCGGTCAGCGTCGCCTTCGCGCTCACCCGCCACTTCCCCTGGCCGCGCGTGCTCGCCTACTGGGCCGCCCAGGTCGCCGGCGCGCTCATCGCGGCCGCTGTCCTGCGCGGCTCCCTCGGGGACATCGCCGACCTCGGAGCCACCCAGCCCTCCGGCTCCGACGCACAGGCCTTCCTGTGGGAGCTCGTGCTCACCTTCTTCCTCATGTTCGTGATCATGGCCGTCGCCACGGACACCCGAGCCGTCGGCGAGGCGGCAGCCATCGCCATCGGCGGCACCGTCGCGCTCGATGCGATCTTCGCCGGACCCATCACCGGCGCCTCCATGAATCCCGCCCGCTCCCTCGGGCCCGCGCTCGTGAGCGGCGAGCTCACCGCCATCTGGATCTACCTCACGGCACCGCTCGCGGGAGCGGCGCTCGCCGGCCTCACCTACCAGGCGATCCGCAGCGGCCACCCGACCACGACGCGGAGCCCCTCCACCGGCGCAGAGCTTGCGGACACCGGGGACGCGCCCTGGGACGGCACCCGCCACGCGCCCATCGAGCGCCCGCCACAGCCGCCGGCACGCTGACCGGCTCCGCCGGTCCCGTCCGGGACGGCGGGGCACCGGCCCGTCGCCGAGGCCTTCGAGCTCCTTCACAATGGACGAGGGCGACCGTTGACTCGACCGGGAGCGGGCGCGACTGCTAGGCTCCCGTGCGCGAATCGTGGGCTTGCCCGCAGGCGGCGGCGGGTCAACGCTACCGCCGCAAATGCCACGCCAAAAGTCAACGCACGTCCCTGATCCTGGGAAGCTCGGTGAACGCCTGAGGGAGGCGCGGGAGCGCGCCGGCCTGAGTCAGCGTGCGCTGGCGTTCTCCGGGTGCTCTGCTGCCTACATCTCGCGGATCGAGGCAGGGGAGCGCATCCCGTCGCTGCAGCTCGTGCGTGAGCTCGGGCGGCGGCTCGGCGTCAGCGAGGACTACCTCATCAGCGGCGAGGAGGCTGCGCCGGCCGAGCCGATGCCGTTGATCGACGCCGAGATCGCCTTCCGGCTCGACGACGTGGAGGAGGCTCAACGGCTCTACGAGCAAGCGCTCGCCGATCCAGCGCGCGAGGCCGAGCACGTCGACGCCCTCACGGGGTTGGGCAAGGTCGCTCTGCGGGACGGCAGGCCCACAGAGGCGATCGAGCGCTTCGAGCGGGCGCTCTCGCTCGCAGGGGGCGATCCCTCGGAGCTCCCCAGCCTGGCGGAGAGCCTCGGCCGCGCCTACGCGCAGACGGGAGAGCTCGTCCCCGCGATCGCGCTGTTCGAGCGCTGCGCCGCACGCTACGCGGACGATGCGGATCCGGTGCACTTCATTCGCTCCAGCTGCCTGCTCGGCTACGCGCTCATCGACAACGGCGACTTCTCGACGGCCGAGCAGGTGATCGCACGCGCTCTCAACAGGGGCAGGGACGTCAGCGACCCGTACACGCGCGCCCGCCTCTACTGGTCGCAGTCACGGCGCCTGGGAGAGCAGAGCAAGAGCGAAGCCTCGGCACGGTACGCCCGCATGGCGCTCGAGACGCTCAGAGTGACCGAGGACACCTACCTGCTCGCGCTCGCACACCAGCTGCTCGCCCACGCCTACCTCGACGCCGGCCGGGCCGAGGAGGCGTCCGAGGTCCTGCGCGAAGCCCGCCCCTTCGTCCAAGCCACCGCCACGCCGATCGATCTCGCCTACTTCGAGATCGAGGAAGCACGTGCCCACGCAGCCCTGGGCAACCACGAGGAAGCAGCCGCCGTCGCCCTCAGCGCGGCGGCCCGTCTCAGCGAGGCGCGACCGAACGACGCCGCCCGCGCCTACCAGCTCCTGAGCGACGTCTACACGAGCCTCGGCGAACGAGAGCGCGGCAGAGAGCTCCTCGAGCTCGCGATCGGGATGCTCGAAGGCCTGCCGCGAACCCGCTACCTCATCGACGCCTACCGCAAGCTCGCTCTCACCCTCGAGCGCGAAGGACGAGAGAAGGAGGCGCTCGACCTGCTCAAGAAGGCGCTCGCCATCCAGGAAGAGGTCGGCAGGCCGCTCACCTAGAGGCTTGATGTGAAATAGGCGTGCGTCTGGGGAGGGGCGTGCACCAAGGAGCGTGGTCGACTCGACCGGCGGCAAGGCTTGACGGCCTTGGTGCCGGTCGAGGCGGGCGCGATCCGCCGTGTGCACGCCCCCAGCCAGGCGTGCGGGTATTTCACATCAAGCCTCTGGCACACGGCGCGCGCAGCCTAGGCTCAGCGCTCCGCCGCCTGAGCGAAGAATCGCCGGGGGTTGTCGATCAGCATCCGGTCGACGTCGTCCTGTGAGACTCCGGCTGCGAGAAGCTGCGGAACGATCCTGTTCGAGATGTGCAGGTAGTCGGGCTTCTCGTCGGCGAAGAACGGGTTCTCGACCATGAAGTCGTAGAAGCAGGCTGCGTCGTGCCCGAGATGGACACGGTCGGCGTATCCAGCCTCGACGAGAGCGGTCAGCGTCTCGATCCGCTTCGCGTCCGGGTTGAAGTGCTCGATGCCGAAGCGGTCGCACCCGAGGCTCGCTCCCGTGTCGGCCATCGCGCGCAGGTAGTCGAGGTCGTTGCTGTCCCCGGCGTGAGCGGCGACGATCCGCTTCGGGTCGACGCCCGCCTTCGTGAGGGCTTCGAGCGCGAGCAGGCCAGTTCTCGCCGACGAGTTCGTGTGCACCATCACCGGCGCGCCGGTCTCGAGGCTCGTGGCCGCCACCGCCCGCAGGATGCGCGGCACGTCGCCGATGATCCCGTGCTCCTCCACGGCGCACTTGAGAAACGCTGCCTTGACTTCCGTATCGTCGATCCCGTCGCGGATCTCGCTCACGAAGATCTCGGTGATGGCGTCGTCGGAGCGATACGAGAGGAAGCTCGGGAGCTCGAGGAAGGCGTAGATCCCGGTGGCGACGACGACGTTGAGGTCGACCTCGGCGACGATCCTCTGGATGCGCGGGATGAAGCGTCCGAGCCCCGGCACGGTCGGGTCGACGATGGTGTGAATACCGCCCTCGCGCAGCCGCCGCAGCTTCTCGATCGCGTCGGCGACCCGCACCTCCTCGTCCCAGTACGGCGCGCCCCAGCGGCGGCCGTAGTTCTGCAGCGCCTCGGGCTCGAGGATGAAGACGTGCTCGTGCGCAAGGGTCGGGCCGAGCGCGCTGAGCTCGACGGGGCCGCGGACGGTCTCGACGGTGCTCACGAGGTAATCGTCTCGCTCCGATGTCCGAGGGCCCGGCCGCTGGCGTCGCTGCGCATCGGGCCGTGAGCCTAGAGGATCGAATCCGAATCGGTCGCACCCCCGGCTCGGGGGCTGCACACGGCGCATCGCGCCGGGCCCGTTGCGGGCGAGCACGCCCCTCCCGGGTGTGGACAGCCACACCCCAGGACGCCGGGTCACCCCATTGTCCTGGGATGGAGCCGTCGCCAACCTCAGGGTCTGCGGCCTAGGTGGGTGATGAGTTTCGGGGCCCACCTCGGTCTCCAGTGGGGATGCGCAGCGATCAGGGAGCAGATGCATGACGGAGCAGGGTCTCGAGGCTGTCGGCAAGGATGGAGTCGCCCCCGCGCGGGGCGAGCCCGCGGTGACGCGGCGCGCGGCTCACGAGCGGCTCTCGACCGGGGCGCTCTCGCGGTGGGCGCGGGCGTGCGCCTCGCATCCGTGGCGCGTCGTCGCCGGCTGGGTCGGCATCGTCGTGCTGCTCGTGGTCCTGGTCGGGACTGTCGGCGGAGAGCTGCGTGACGAGTTCGAGATTCCGGGGTCTGATACCCAGCGGGCGACGGACCTGATCGAGGCGGAGTTCGCGTCCGAGCAGGGCGCGGTGCTGAACGTGGTGTTTGCGGCGCCGGAGGGCGAGCGGCTCGACACGCCGGAGCGAAGTGCCGCCATCGAGGAGGCGATCGCGCTGCTCGAGTCGCCCGAGTTCGCGCCCGGGGAGGGCAAGGCGGGAGTCGTCAGCGTCGACGACCCGTTCAGCGCGGACACGTTCTCCGAGAACGGGCGCATCGCGTACGCCGAAGCGCAGTTCGATCAGACGATCGAGGACGAGGACCGGGACGAGGTGGTGGCCGTCGAGGACGCCGTTCGCGAGGTCGTCGAGCCGGCGGGGATCACAGTGGAGTACAACGGCGAGGCCGAGTTCCCGCCTGTCGAGCAGGGCACGTCGGAGGCGCTCGGCATCCTGGCCGCGATCATCGTGCTGCTCCTCGTGTTCCGCACGTTCGTCGCGATGCTGATCCCCATCGCGCTCGCGATCGTGGCAGTGGCGACGGCGTTCCTGCTCCTGTTCGTGCTCGCCGGGCTGACGGACATCAACACGATCACGCCGATCCTCGTCTCGATGATCGGGCTCGGGGTCGGGATCGACTACTCGCTCTTCATCGTCACGCGCTTCCGCCAGCTCCTGCATGAGGGTCTCTCACCGCGCGACGCGGCTGCCGAGGCCGGGGCTTCGGCGGGCCGGGCCGTGCTCTTCGCCGGGCTGACCGTCGCCATCTCGGTGGCCGGCCTCGCGTTCTTCGGCCTCGACTTCGTGACCAAGCTCGGCGTCGGCAGCGCCCTCGGGGTGCTGACCACGGTGCTGATCGCGAACTCGCTGCTGCTCGCCGTGCTGGCGCTGCTGGGCCACAAGATCGACCGGCTGAAGGTGCCGCTCCTGCCCCGCGTGGACGACTCGGAGGCGGCGCGCGAGAAGACGCTCGTGGCCCGCTGGGGGCGGTTCGTCACGCGCCGCGCGCGGATCGTCTTCCCGGTCGTCCTCCTGCTAGTCCTGGCCCTGGCGGCGACCTCGACGCTCGTGCGTCTCGGCGCGGCTGACCAGGGGACGCAGCCGACGGAGCAGACGAGCCGGCGCGCCTACGACCTGCTCGCAGAGGGGTTCGGGCCGGGCTTCAACGGGCCCATTCCGATCGTGGTGGACGTCAACGACGACCCCCAAGCGCCCCAGCGCATCTACGAGGGCGTGCAAGGGCTCGAGGGGGTCGCGTCCGTGCGCGAGCCCCAGCTGAACGACGCGGGCACCGTCGCGATCGTATTCGTGACGCCGACGTCGGCACCCCAGGACGAGGAGACCGACAAGCTCGTCGACCGGCTGCGCGACACCGTCGTCCCCGCGGCGACCAGCGGTGGCGACGCGGTCGCCTACGTCTCCGGGCAGACGGCGGCGTTCAAGGACATCGCCGACCGGATCATGGAGCGGATGCCGCTCTTCCTGATCTTCGTGGTCGGCGTCACGCTCGTCCTGCTGGCGATGGCGTTCAGGTCGATCGTGATCTCGGCGACCGCTGCGATCACCACGATCCTGTCGGCGTTCGTCGGCTTCGGGGTGCTCACGCTGGTGGTGCAGGAGGGCCACCTGCTCGGTCTCACGGGCCTGGACCGGACGGGCCCGATCGAGACCTTCGTCCCGCCGATCGCCTTCGCGATCCTGTTCGGGCTCT
>CAZCIJ010000093.1:0-10462 GCA_964498265.1 uncultured Gaiellales bacterium
GGTCCCGCCCGGTCTCCTCGAGGCGCGGTCCGAGCTCCGCGTCCGCCAGGTCGCCGGCGTGCTCGAGGCGCGGCGCCTGATCGAGCCGCGCGTCGCCCAGCTCGCGGCGCTCCGCGCGGGGGAGGACGACTTCGAGGCGATGTCGCGCACGATCGCTCTTCAGCGGGAGTGCGTCCGCGACCGCGACCGCTTCCTCAGTCTCGACCGGCGCTTCCACCACGCGCTCGCGCGAGCGACCGGCAACGCCACCGTCGTGCGGGTGATGGACCACATCCTGGGGCAGCTCGAGATCGTGCGCGACATGGCCCTCTACGGTCACGTGCCGGAGTGGTCGATCTCGATCCACGAGCGCACGGTCGAGGCGCTGCGCGGAGGCGACCTCGAGCAGATCGAAGCCGTGATGGACGAGCATCTCTCCCGGCTCGAGAGCGTCTGGCGCGAGGAGGAAAGCGCCGTCGCGAACGCCCGCTGGCTGCCGGACTTCCTGCTCCCGAGCCGCGGGCACTAGCCGTAGAAGCGCGGGCCCGTCCTTCGCGCGGACGCGGCCTGGGCGTCCTACGCGGCCGTCGCCGATCCCGCGAGCCTGGCCCCGAGCTCGCGGGCGATCTCGACGAGCGCCACCACGTCCTCGGGCGTCGTCCTGTAGTTCACGATGCACGGACGGAGCCACGTGCGCCCGTCGATCTCGGCCGAGCTCACGTAGACGCGCCCGTCCGCTTGGAGCGCATCGGCCAGGCGTCTGTTGTGCGCGTCCGGGTCGAGCCCGGGGGGAACGTGGCGGAAGGGAACGATCGAGAGCTCCGGCTCGTGCAGGAGCTCGAGATCGGCGTGGCGGCGGATCTCTCGGGCCAGGCGCTCGGCGAGCTCGAGGTTCCGCTCGACCGCGCGGCGGATGGCCTCCGCGCCGTGCACCCGGAACGCGAGCCAGAGCTTGAGGGCTCGGAAGGGCCGAGAGTACTCGAGCGTCGTGTCGACGGGGTGCACCTCGCCTTCCTCGTGCGGCATGTAGCCCTCGCGGTGCGCGAACGCGGCCCGCAGTGCGCGGGGCTCGCGGACGAGGAAGACGCCGCACGCCTTCGGAAGGTAGAGCCACTTGTGCGCGTCGAGCGTGACCGAGTCCGCGCGCCCGATTCCTGCGAAGCAGCGGCCGCGACTCGAGGTCGCTGCCGCGGGGAGGCCGTAGGCCCCGTCGGTGTGGAGCCAGACGCCGCGCTCCTCGCAGACGTCCGCGATCGGCTCGATCGGGTCGATCGCGCCGGTCAGCGTCGTACCGGCCGTCGCGACCACGGCGATCGGCGTCACGCCCTCGTCCCGGTCGCGGTCGATCGCCGCTGCCAGAGCGCGGGGCGCGAGGCGGCGGCGCCCGTCCATCGCGACGACGCGCAGGCTCCGGCCGCCAAGGCCGAGGAGCTCGACGGCCCGCCTGACCGAGTAGTGGGCGTCGACGGACGCGTAGACGGCCGCGCGCACGCCTCCGAGGCCGTCGTCGCGCGACCCTGGCAGGGCGAGCGTGCGGGCAGCCGCGAGCGCGGTGAGGTTCGAGACGGTCCCGCCGCTCGTGAAAGCGCCGCCGGCGGCGGGAAAGCCGACGAACTCCCCCACCCAGCGGAGCGCCTGGTTCTCCACCTCGGTCGCCGCCGCCGCCCACACGGCGAGGTTCACGTCGAAGCACGACGCGAGCGCGTCGGCGACGACGCCGATCTCGAGACCGGACGAGCCGATGAAGGCGAAGTAGCGGGGGCGGGGCTGCGCGATCGACTCGTCGAGGATCCGGGCCGTGTCCTCGAGCGCCTCGAGGACCGGCGCCGGCCCCTCCGGGAGCCCCGCCGAGAGCAGCGAGCGAACGCGCTCGCCGAGCGGCGGCTCGGCGGGCCGCGCACGGTCGAAGCTCCTCCAGCCCCAGGCGATGAGCTCCCCGAGCCGCGCGACGACCTCCTCGCGGGAGGCGTCGAGCCGAAGCTCGGGCCGCGTGCTCAGCGGTCGTAGCCGATCACGCCGGCTTCGAGCTCGCGTCCGCGCCTTCGTGCGGCGTGGCGGACGGCTCGCGCTCGAGCGTCCGAACCCGCTTCTCGAGCCGGTCGAGCCGCCGTTGGAGCAGCTCGAACTCGTCGAGCGGCGCGATGCCGAGCTGTCGCATGGCCGAGCGGCTCAGCTTCTCGAGACGGCCGCGCGTGCCGGAGAGGCGTTGCAGCGTCTCGTGGGCTCGCTCGCTCCTGTCGATCTCGTCGTAGACCCTCCTGATCGCTTCCTCGCCGACGTCGGCGAGGCGCCCGACCAGGCTCTCGCCGCGCTCGCGGTCCTCGCTCGCCTTGTCCGGCTTCTCCGCTCCAGTGCGCGTCTCGCCCATGACAACCTCCAGTCTCGGCACTGCCAGGTTACTCCTTGGCGGGTTGCTCGGAGCGTTCCGCTACGCGAGCTTCGTGACGACGCGCTCGAGCACGTCGCCGGCGCCTGCGTCGATCCTGAGCGCCGCACGGCCGTCGAACGCCGTCGGCCCCTTGTTGACGATCGCGACCTCGCCGTTCGCGCGGCGCGTCTCCTCGGGCAGTCCCGCCACCGGGTAGACCTCGAGCGAGGAGCCGACGACGAGTAGGAGGCGCGCGGTACGGGCGAGCTCGAACGCCCGGTCGACGGCGGCGACCGGGAGCATCTCCTCGAAGAAGACGACGTCCGGCTTCAGGATCCCGCCACACCTCTCGCACCTGGGTGCGGCCGCCGAGGCGCCGAGCAGCTCGAGCACGCGGGCGAGCGTATGGGACGCGCCGCAGCCAGGGCAGCTCGCCGTTCGGATCGAGCCATGCACCTCGACGACGTCCCGGCTCCCGGCGCGCTCGTGCAGCAGGTCGATGTTCTGCGTGATCACCGAAGCCACGAGGCCGCGCCGCTCGAGCTCCGCGAGCGCCCGGTGCGCGCGGTTCGGCTCGGCGCGGCTGAGCATGTCGACCCGCAGGCGGTAGAAGCTCCACACCTTCTCGGGATCGCGCCGGAAGGCGGAGAGCGATGCGTAGTCCATGGGGTCGACCTGCGCCCAGATTCCGGTCGGCGAGCGGAAGTCGGGAATCCCGCTCTCGGTCGAGATGCCGGCGCCGGTCAGGACGACGCACGGCAGGCGCCGGCGGATGAGATCGGCGAGCGTCGCCGCCTCGTGCACGGGGGAATCGTACGATGCCCCGGTGGACGGCTATCGCTTCTCGACCGACCTGCGAGTGCGCTTCAACGAGACCGACGCCCAGGGCATCGTTCACAACAGCGCGTACCTCGTCTGGTTCGAGATCGCCCGCATCGACTACCTCGCACGCGTCGACGGCGGCTACAAGGGCCTCGTGGAGAAGCACGGCGTCGACGTCACGACGGTCGAGTCGTACGTCCGCTACCGGATGCCCGTGCGCTTCGACGATCGCTTGCGCATCTGGGGGCGGACGGCCGACCGGCGTGGCGCCCGCTTCCGCTTCGAGTACGTGGTCGAGCGAACGGGCGACTCGGCGGGACTCGTCGCTGAGGGCTGGACGACCCACGCGTGCATCGAGGCGCGCACGCTTCGACCGACGCGGATGCCCGGCTGGCTCGCGGAGACGCTTGCGGAGCTCGAGCGCTAGCGCCGCAGGAGCCGTCTCGGCCGCTGCAGCGAATCAGGCGCCGATGACCGGCGGCTCGCCCGAGGCGGGCGGCTGCTCGGTCGCAGGCGGCGCCTGGGTGCCACCCTGCGAGCCCGCGGCCGGGGGCTCCTGCTGCTGGGCGCCGTTCTGCTGCTGACCGCCGGTCTGGCCGCCACCCTGCGTTCCTCCGGCGGAGCCGTCTCCCTTGGCCTCCTCCTCCGGCGCAGGCTTGGTCTCCTCCGGCACCGGCTTCGTCCCCACGCGGACGATCTTCGGCTCGGCCTGGTAGGTCGAGTTCCAGGTCGTGTCGTAGAGGACGTTGCCCTTTGCGTCGTAGACGATCCGGCGGACGCCGGCGCGGCGCGGCGGCTCGCCTGCGTCCTCGACGACCTCCTCGCCGGCGTACAGGCTCGGATCGCCGACCTTCTTCTCGGGGATCGGCCCCGTGGCCTCCAGAGGCGTCGTCGTCTCGAACTCGACGCGCCGGTCGACCGGAGTCCCGTAGAGGTTGATCGTGAGGGAGCCCGGCCCGACGAAGGCCCGAAGCCACAGCCAGTGACCCGTGTCGTTCTTGAACTTCAGGTCGATGTCCGGGTAGTTGACCGTGGCGTCGCGTCCCGTCGGATAGTGGGAGATGTAGAGGCCGTGATTCGTCCGCGCCTCGATCGAGAGCCCAGCCTCGAACGCGGCGTTGAAGACCGTCGTCGAGACCTGGCACACGCCGCCGCCGATCCCGGTCTGCAGCTCGCCGTTGATGATGACCGGCGCCTCGAGGAACCCCTTGTCGGCGTTGCGCTCGCCCGTCGTCGTGTTGAACGAGAAGACCTCGCCGGGAGCGATGAGATGGTCGTCGATCAGCCGCGAGACCACCTCCACGTTGTGCAGCCGGTTCGGCTCGCCGCCGTAGGTGGTCGTGTAGCTGCCGACGACGCCCACGATGCCCATGCCCTTCGCCTTCTCCGTCGTGATCTTCGGCGCGGCCGTCGCGACCACGAGGTCGCCCTCGCGCCCGGTGGGCGAGAGGGCCGCCGCGAGCAGCGACTCCTTCGTCGCCTTCGGGTCGAGCGCGCGGCCGTCGGCCGAGGGCACGATCTTGACCGCCCCGCTGGAGGCAAGCGTGAAGCGAGCGTTCTTCGGCTCCCGATCGAACGCCTTGGCGATGTTCGCGAAGTAGCGGCTCGCCCTGTTCCCGCCGATCGCTACCTCGGTAGACCCCTCGCTCGGAAGCGACAGGAAGGTCGCCAGCTTCTTCGGGCCGATCGTCACGCTCGCCTTGCGAAACGAGAGCGTCACCGGCCCCGAGAGGATGGTGCGCACCTGCTGCGCGACCGGGCGGAGGTCGGCTGGGCTCACGTCGGGCGGCGCGATCCTCGTCGGCAGCGGAACCGGACCTCCTCGCTCGAACGAGCCGAGCGAGGAGACGAGCACCGCGGCCGCGGCCTCGCGGTCGAGCGCCACGCCGGTCTGGCCGGGGACGACGACCGGCTCGAGCCCCTCGAGCACGATCGCAGCCTCCCTGGGAGCGCGATCGATGCGTGCCGTCAGCCGCTCGATCTGCCGATCGAGCGCGCCTGGCCTCGCGGTCAACGGCGGCGCCACGTCCGTACCGCCGAAGCGCAGAGCGAGCCGCTTGAAGCCCCTGAAGAGCAGGAAGCCGTCGCTCTCGGCGAGCGCCTGCTCGACGGCGGCGTCCCAGCTCGCCTGGATCCCGAGCCGCTGCGGCCGGAGCGTGATGGTCTCGCCGCCGGCCGTGAACTCGACGGGATCGTCGGCGAGCTCGGCGGCACGCTGCTCGAGAGCGCGCGTTGCCTCCTCAGCCGTCATCCCGCCGACGTCGACGCCCGCGATGGTGACCCCGTCCGCGATGCGGTCGGTCGATCCCGCGAACCCGACGCCCGCGCCGACCGCGCCGACGACCACGCCGACGACGCAGCCGATGGCGAGGCGCCTGCGCAGGCGCAGAGCGCGCGCCTTCGCTCTCCGGCGCTCGTCGAGATCCGACCGTACGCGGCCGCCCGGCGACACCACGGGATCCGCCCGCATGGACGGCGAGTCTAGCAGCCGCACCTTCCCCCTTTCGGGCATTCCGGAGCGCTCGCCTAGACTACGGGCCATGGACCTGAGCCTGAGCGACGAGCAGTGCGACGTCCAGGAGCTGGTGCGCCGGTTCGTCGACGAGCGCGTCCTCCCCAACGCCGTCCAGAACGACCTCGACCACCACCTCGACATGGGCGTCATCGAGGGCATGGCGGAGCTCGGGCTGCTCGGGGTCGTCATTCCCGAGGAGTACGGCGGCGCCGGGATGGACTTCGTCTCCGAGGCGCTCGTCTGCGAGGAGATCGAGCGCGGCGAGTCCGCCTTCCGCACGCTCATCTCCGTCCACGTCGGGCTCAACTCGCTCTCGCTCCTGCGCTACGGAACCGAGGAGCAGAAGGAGCGCTATCTCGTTCCCCAGGCGCGGGGAGAGAAGCTGGCCTGCTTCGGGCTCACCGAGCCCGCGGCGGGCTCCGACGTCGCCGCGATGCTCAGCCATGCACGGCGCGAGGGCGACGTCTACGTCCTCAACGGCCAGAAGAACTGGATCTCGTACGCGTCCGTCGCCGACCACGCCCTCGTCGTCGCCAAGACGGATCCCGAGGCAGGCCACAAGGGGATGACCGCGTTCATCGTCGAGACGGCCTGGCCCGGGGTGTCCACGCGCGACACGGAGCACAAGCTCGGCGTCTGGGCGGGCTCCACCGGGGAGCTGTTCTTCGAGAACGTCGAGATCCCGGCCGTCAACGTGCTGGGCGGCGAAGGCCAGGGCTTCGAGGTCGCGATGTACTCGCTCGACCAGGGCCGCTTCACCGTCGCCGCCGGCGCCCTTGGCGTCATCCGCGCGTGCCTGGAGAAGAGCGTCGAGTACGCGCGCGAGCGGGAGACCTTCGGACAGGAGATCGGCCGCTACCAGCTCGTCCAGGACATGATCGCGGAGATGGTGCTCGGCTACGAGACCTCCAAGCTGCTCGTGATGCAGGCCGCGTGGATGAAGGACCGCGGGCTGCGCAACACGCGCGAGACGAGCCTCGCCAAGTGGCACGCGACCGAGGAGGCGTTCAAGGCGGCGCACCTGGCGATCCAGGTGCACGGGTCCTACGGCTACTCCTCCGAGTACGGGATCGAGCGCTACTTCCGCAACGCCCGCGCGCCCATCATCTACGAGGGGACGACGCAGATCCACAAGATGATGCAGGCGGAGCACGCGCTCGGCTACCGCAGGCTGAACGGCCGCGACGGCGAGGTGTCGCCGCTCGCCTCATGGGGACCGGCCCTGCTCGCGCACTCGTAGCGACGAGCGCCGCCGCCCTCGCTCTCGCGGTCGGGGCGCTGGCCCCCGCGACCGCGACGGCCTCGCTGCCGGACGAGGGCGTGCTCGCACGCGGCAAGAGCCTCGGCGGCCTCCGCATCGGGATGACCAGGAAGGCCGTCCGCCGCGCGTGGGGCACGGGCTTCGGGCGCTGTCGCGACTGTGCGACGGAGACCTGGTACTTCACGTATCGCCGCCATGCGCCGCAAGGAGCGGCCGTCGCCTTCCAGGGCGGACGGGTCGTCCGCGTGTACACGCTGTGGCAGCCGCCCGGCTGGAGGACGTGGTTCGGCCTGTTGCTCGGCGCGCGCGAGCCCGAGGTGGTCGATGCCGCGGGCGACCTTCCGCGCCGAGAGTGCAACGGCTACTCGGCGCTCGTGGCCCGCGGGTCCCGCGCCGACTCGGTCCTCTACCTCTACGCCGGCGGGCTCTGGGGGCTCGGCCTCATACGATCGGGGCTTTCTCCGTGTCTATGACCACGCGCTCGGCCTCCGCGCGCGCGAGCTTTCGCAGGAGCGGGATCACGGCGAGAACCGGGAGCGCGACGAGCAGCCACATCGCCTGGTAGCCCTGCGTCGACTCGAGGAACGTGCTGGCGATGTCGATCCCAGCCCCCACGACCAGAGGCCCGAGGAGCAGCCCCACGCCCTTCGTCATGACGGCGAGCCCGGCCGTGGCTCCGCGCCCCGAGGGGGGCATGAGCTTGAACAGCAGCCCCCAGGCGAGCGTCATGACCGCACCACCCGCCACGGCGATGGGGAAGACGAGCACGTAGTACCAGTCGTGCCAGCTCTGAGCGAACGACGCTCCGAGCATCCCGAACCCGTACACGATCGAGGCGCCGACGATCACGCGGCCGAGGCCGAACCGGTCGCCCAGCTTCCCGGAGAAGACCGCGGCGATCAGGTAGCCGAGCGCGACGACGGCGAGGACGGCCGACGACACGAACAGCGGCTGGGCCAGCCCCACGGTGATGTACAGGACGACGAACGTGCGCATTCCCGCGAACGTCGCCTCCCAGGCGGTGTTCGCGATCAGGAAGCGGCGGACGTTCCGCTCGCGGAACACGATCCGGTAGGGCGTCTTGAGGTACGTGCGCAGATCCGCGTACGTTCGCTTGCGCGCGAGGCCGTCCTCGCGCACGAGAAGCACGACGATGCCGCACGAGACCGCCGTGAGGACCGATGCCACGACGAAGGGGAACGGCTCCCAGGTGTGGAGCAGGATGCCGCCGAGCACGAGCGCCCCTCCGAGAGCGGCGCCCCGCATGACGTGCTGCGCGCCCTGCGCCCGTCCGAACATGGAGTCGGGAAGCAGATCCGGGTACAGCCCGCGGTACGGCGGCTCGTAGAGGTAGTAGGAGAAGCAGAACGCGAAGAAGACGAACGCCGCCGACCACAGGCTGGGCATGAACGCGAGCATGGCGAGCGAGACCGACATCGGCCCGATCGCGAAGAACATGTACGGGCGGCGCCGTCCGAGCGGGGTGCGAGTGGCGTCGGAGAGAGGGCCGACGAGGAGGGGCAGAAAGATCGCGAAGATCCCTTCCGCGGCGAGGACGAGGCCGATCAGCGCGCTCGACTGCGTGAAGCGCTCGAGCAGGGGCGGAAGGTACGCGGCGACGGTCGTCACCGACCAGGCGAGCCCGAGCGCGCCGACGCCGAGGGTCCAGATCAGCCTCGTGTCTGCGTCGGCCGCCCCGATTCGCGGGCGCGGGATGCCCTCGAGGTACGCCATGCGCGATCGTCCCCGAAGGGCCATCGTCTGAGTGTATTCGGCGAGTCAGGCGGCCCCGGGCGGCTGACCCCGCAGGCTCCTCGAGCGGACCGCGCTAGCCGACGAGCTCCGCAGGGAGCTCGTAGAGGCTGCGGATCACGCCAGGCCCGTCGGGATGGACGCCCTCGCGGTCGAGCAGGAACGCGGTCATCCCGACGGCGCGAGCGCCCTCCACGTCGTCCGTGAGCGAGTCCCCGACCATGACGGCGCCCGCCGCTGTGACTCCGAGGAGCTCGAGCATCGTGAGGAAGATGGTCGGGCTCGGCTTCACCTTCCCGTGGGCTCCCGACGCGATCCACGCGTCGACGTCGAGGGAGAACGTATCCGCGAACCGGCGCAGGTCGCGGCTCGAGTTCGTCACGAGCCCGATCCGCAGGCCGCGACGCCTCAGCTCCCGCAGCACGGGCGGGGCATCCTCGTAGAGCTCGAAGTTCTCCGACTGCTCCCAGGCTCGGGTGAGCTCGATGGCGAGCGCGCTCACGCCTGCCCCGTCGCCGCCCATCCCGCGGATGATGTCCTCGGTCAAGCGGATCAGCGCCTCGTGGTCGTGCTCGAGGTCCGGGTGGTGACGGAAGTCGGCGATCGCCGCGAGTCGCGCCGCCTCGTAGCGGGAGGGGTCGAGCGCGAGCCCGTGTCGCGCGCCGCCCCGCTCGTAGCCTCCCGGATCGAGCAACGGACCAGGCTTCACGAGCGTGAAGTCGACGTCGAAGAGGACGGCGCGCAAGCTCACGCCGGCGCGCCCCTAGACGCCGGCCGGCCAGCGGTACGCGTGCGGCTGCCGGTTCGCCAGGGAGGGCAGGCTCTCGCGGATGCGCGCGATGCGTGCCCGGTCGAGCTCGGCCGTGATCACCGTGTCCTCGTCGGGCGCGACGGCGAGGACGACGCCCCACGGATCGACGATCATCGAGCGGCCGAAGCTCGCCTTGCCAGGCGCGTACGCCCCCCACTGGTTCGCGGCGACGAGGTAGAGCTGGTTCTCGACGGCGCGTGCTCGCACGAGGAGCTCCCAGTGGTCCTTCCCCGTGAAGAGCGTGAACGCGGCGGGGAGCGTGATCAGCTCCGCACCCTCGAGCGCCAGGATGCGGTAGAGCTCGGGGAAGCGCAGGTCGTAGCAGATCGTCAAGCCTGCTCGCCAGCTCTCGACGTCGCAGATGACCACGTCGTCGCCGGGCTCCTCGGTGTCCGACTCGCGGTACGCCTGGCCGCCGACGTCGACGTCGAACAGGTGGATCTTGCGGTAGACGGCGGCGAGGTCCCCGTCGGGGTCGTAGACGGCGCAGGTGTTCGAGAGCTTCTCATGGCCCTCGCGCGACTCGGTCACCGAGCCGCCGACGAGCGTGACGCCGTGCCCCTTGGCCCAGCCGCGCATGGCCGCGAAGGTCTCGCCGCCGTCGATCGGCTCCGCTGCCGCCCGGAAGACCTCCGGGCCGCCCAGCGCGTTCCACTTCTCCGGGAGGACGACGACGTCGGCGCCCGTCGAGGCGGCGCGCGCGACCAGCCGCTCGGCCCTCTCGAGGTTCTCGGCCTTGACGGGCGTCGCGCTCAGCTGCACGCACGCGACACGGAGCAGGTTGCCCATGGAGTGAGGATAGCGCCCTCGGCGCGCGCCCCGGCTCCGCCCGCTGCAGTGAGCGCGAGCGCCTCGAAGCCTTGATCGCCGCCGAGAGGGAGCGCGTAATCGGGGTGCCCGGATTTGAACCGGGGACCTCGCCGACCCGAACGGCGCGCGCTACCAGGCTGCGCT
>CAZCIJ010000094.1:0-10462 GCA_964498265.1 uncultured Gaiellales bacterium
GGTCGATCCTGGCGGCTTCCTCCAGGTCGGGCCTCAGAGCGCGGGCGCCGATCCGGGCCCCGCCTGCTACGGCCGGGGCGGCGAGGGGGCGACGATCACCGACGCGAACGTCGCGCTCGGGCGCCTGAACGTGGAGTTCTTCCTCGGCGGCCGTCTCCGCCTCGAGCCCGAGCTCTCCCGACAGGCGCTGGCGCGTCTCGGCGAGCGGCTCGGCCGGGGCGAGCACGAGATCGCCGCCGCGATGGTGCAGGTCGCGAACGAGAACATGGCGAACGCGATCCGCATCGTGACCGTCGAGCAGGGCGTCGATCCCCGCGAGCTGGCCCTCGTCGCGATGGGAGGCGCCGGGCCGACGCACGCCGCCGAGATCGCCGAGGCGATCGGCGTCGCTCGGGTGCTCGTCCCGACCTGGCCTGGCCTCGCCTCGGCCTTCGGCGCGCTCGCGGCCGACGTCCGGGTCGACGCCGTGACGAGCGTGCACTTGACCGACCGCACGGCGAGCCCCGAAGGGGCCTCCCGCCTCTTCGCCGAGCTCGAGAAGCGCGCGTTCGCCGACTACCGGGCCCAGGCGGGCGCCGGCGGCGGTGAGTCGCGCCGCTCGATCGCGCTGCGCTACCAGGGGCAGAACTACGAGCAGGAGGTCGCCGTCCCGGGCGGAACGCTGTCGGCGGACGGGCTCGCCGCCGTCTACGAGGAGTTCGCCTCCCTCTACCAGGCGTTCTACGGCTACCGGCTCGACGGCATCCCGATCGAGCTCGTGCGCCTCCAGGTCGTCGTCTCCGGCGGTGAGCGCCCGGCCTCTGAGGTCTCCTCAGAGGACACCTCGGAGAAACCAGGGAACGGCCATCGCCGCCCCGGCGAGCGTGACGTCTGGTTTCCGGACACGGACTTCGTCGCGACCCCGGTCGTGCGCCGGGCGACGCTTCGCGCCGCCGAGCGACGCGACGGGCCGCTGGTCGTCGAGGAGATGGACTCGACGATCGTCGTGCCGCCCGGCTGGTCGCTCGCGGCTGGACGCGGCGTCCTCGAGCTTGAGCGGAAGGAGATGCTGTGATCGACCCGGTCACGCTGACGATCCTCAACAACAGCTTCGTGAACGTCTGCCGCGAGATGGGCATCACGATGATGCGCACCGCGTTCTCGCCGATCTTCAACGAGGGCCTCGACTTCTCGTGCGTCCTCTTCGACCGCCGGGGGAACATGATCGGCCAGGCCGAGTTCTGCCCGGCGCAGCTCGCCGCCAGCCTCTTCATCGTGCGCTGGACGGTCGAGGAGCTCGGCGTCGGGTCGTTCGAGCCCGGCGACGTGGTCCTGCACAACGACCCCTACCGCGGCGGCGCGCACATTCCCGAGCACTCGGTGATCCGCCCGGTCTTCCACGACGGCGAGCTCTTCGGCTTCGTCGCGAACGTCGGCCATCTGGCCGAGATCGGCGGCAAGGCGGTGGGGAGCTTCGCCGCGGACGCGACGGAGGTCTTCCAGGAGGGGCTGCGCATTCCGCCGGTCAAGATCGTCAGCCGGGACGAGCACGTGATGGACGTCTGGCGGCTGATCATGGCGAACCACCGGACGCCGCGGAACACCTGGGGCGACCTGAACGCGCAGATCGGCTCCCTGCGCGTCGCCGAGCGGAGCGTCCAGCGCCTCCTCGACCGCTACGGGCGCGAGCTCGTCGAGGCGGCGGCCGGCGAGCTGCTCGACTACTCGGAGCGCTGGATGCGCGCCGAGATCTCCGCCATCCCCGACGGCGTCTACGAGTTCACCGCGCAGATGGAGGACGACGGCGTCGTCGCGGAGCCCGTCACCTTCCACGTGGCCGTCAGCGTCGCCGGCGACGAGCTGATCGTCGACTGGACGGGGACCGACCCTCAGGTGCGGGGGCCGATCAACGCGACCTACGGCGTGACCGCGGGCGCGACGTACAACGCCGTCTTCCACGTCACCGATCAGGCGATCCCGAAGAACTCGGGCGCCTACCGCCCGATCAGGATCATCGCGCCCCCGGGCACGGCCGTGAACGTCGTCTACCCGGGCCCGTCCGTCGGCGGCAACACCGAGACGCATCCGAAGCTGGCGGACATGGTCGTCGCCGCGCTGTCGCCGGCCCTGCCCGACCGCGTCGCCGCCGCCGAGGGCGGGAGCGCCTGCAACTTCCTCTTCGGCGGCGTCCACCCGAGGACGGGCGACTTCTACGCGAACTACCACCTCGAGGGTGGCGGCTGGGGCGCGAAGTCCTACGACGACGGCAACGACGCGATCATCGTCAAGAACGGCAACTGCCGGAACACACCCGTCGAGATCTTCGAGACGCGCTACCCGCTGCGCGTGCTCGAGTACTCCCTGATCGCCGACTCGGGCGGGCCGGGCCGCATGCGCGGCGGGCTGGGGACGAGGCGGATCCTGCGCGTCGAGGAGGGCGCTGAGGTGACGTGCAACGCCCTCCTCGACCGGACGAAGCCAGGCTTCGGCGCCTGGGGCCTCGACGGCGGCGGGCTGGGCGGGCCTGGGGCGATCCGGGCCAAGCGGCGGGGCGACACGCAGTTCCGGACGTTCACCGACGTCTACGGCACCGTCTCGGCGTCGAAGTTCACGAACATCCGCCTCGAGCCCGGCGACGAGGTGCTGATCGACTCGCCGGGAGGCGGAGGCTACGGCGACCCCACGGGGCGCGACCGCGAGCGGCTCCGCCGCGACCTCGAGGAGGGCTTCGTCTCCGCCGAGGCCGCCCGCAGCGTCTACGGCTGGAGCGGCTGAGCGTGGGCCGCTGGGAGCCGATCGTCGCGCCGGTGTGGGAGACCGTCGTCACCCCGTGCGACTGCTGCGGTCAGGTCGTCGCACGGCGGCTCTGGATCGCGGAGGTCGACGGGGTCGAGCGGCGCTTCTGCAGCACCGAGTGCGAGGAGCTCTTCCGACGGTACGTGCTGAAGGAGCGGTCGTGACGGAGGTCGAGTGGCGCCGCGGCGTGACAACCCGCCTCCACGTCGCCGCCTCGACCGGAGCCACGCAGCTCTGCGTCTTCGAGCAGCGCTGCGAGCCTGGCACGGGGGCTCCGGCGCACGTCCACCCGGGAGTCGAGGAGGCGGTGACCGTGCTCGAGGGGGCGTGCGAGTTCTGGGTCGAGGACGAGACCCGCCGCCTCGAAGCGGTGGAGACGATCCTCGTGTCCCCGGGAGCCCGCCACGGCTTCCGGAACGTCGGCGCCTCGACGCTTCGGACGCTCGCCGTCTTCCCGGTTGCGGCGCCCCCCGTCGAGTACGAGGACGAGCCGGGCGTCGTCTACGAGGTGGGTGGGCTCGGAACCGGACGGGCCCGTGACGACCACCGGCGGGTCAGGTCCGGGTGAGGGCCTTCAGGAACTGGGCGGGCTCGGCGCGGCGCGCGTAGTCGGGCTCGACGAACGCGTACGCGATCCCGCCCGGCGGGCTCGATCACGAACGTGCCCGGGATCGGGAGCTCCCACGAGTCGTCGCCGTTCACCTGGGGAAGGACGATGTTCCACGTGTTCTCGTAGACCGCGCAAGGCTCGTCGAGGAGCCGGAAGACGAGGCCCTACTCGCGCGCGATGCAGTTTCGGACGTCGGAGAGCACCTCGAACTCGAGGGCGTTCTTCTCGGCCATCGAGAGCGAGCTGTCGGGAGCATCGGCGAGACCGCGACGAGCGAGCCGCTGGCGGCTCGGATCTCGAGGAGGAGCGACTGGTAGGTCTGCAACTGCGGGTTGCAGTACGCCAGGGGCTCAACGCGGCGCCGACGGACTTCACCATCGACCGCGACCTGAACGTCAGGACACTTCCGCGGCGGAAGCACCGTCGGGGCGTGGACGCCGCCAACGGCCGAGCAGATGGCGCGGCTGGACGAGTGGCGGGCACAGGTGCGTGAGCGAGCGAGGCGCCGCGAGCGGGCGGAAGAGCCGCAAGAGCTGCCCGATCCCAGAGCCGCGATCGGGCCCTACGGAATCCGGAGGTCACTCCCGAGCCAGCAAGCCGGTTTCTGTGAGCACGGCGGCGACCGCCGTTCAAGGGACAACCTCGTCCGGGTTCCTCGCCGCCGCCTTCACGGCTTTCTCGATGTCGGAGTGGAAGGGACAGCCCGGTATCGGGCATCGTGGTACGCCGCCCGCTTCCATCTTCTTCTTGATTCCCCGCGCCGCCAGCACGAATATCGGAACGCAGATCACCATCATCCCGCCAAGCAAGAGAGCCAGTGCCACAAGAACTGACGCTACGGTTCCCCAGTCCATTCCTACGTCCTCCTCTCTCGATGGCTGCGTGCCAGGGCGGATAGGAGCCTTTGGTCGACCCCCCCGGTGACCCGTTTGTCCGAGTGGCCGTGCAGCGCCGATCTGAGGGTCCTGGAGTCTCGTCTTGCTACTTGCTCAACCCGTGTGACCCACCGCCCCAGTTGAGAAGGTGTCGCGGAGCGGCTCGGCCTCGCCCGCCTGCTTGCGCTCTTCGAGGAGTTCAAGGGTCCGCGCGGTGTTCGCGCGGATTTCTTCGATGCCCCGCATCATCCGCTTGGGCGGGAAGTCGTCGGGCATCTGCTCGAACATGCGCTCGCACCCAGCCTGGATCCGCCGGTGCAGGTGAGGTGCAAACGCGCGTGTAACCAGCACGCCGACGCCGATGAGAGCAGCAGCAATCGCTATCCGTCGCACCTTCGCTCGCCTCCTAACCTTGGCTTCCCGGGGCACTCCTTAGGCGTGACCGTGGCGGATGCCATGGCCGACGCGATGCAGACCCCGCGGACGGGTGGAGATGCCAACAACTGTGTACACGGGGCAGAACGCCGTAACGGCCGTGACCAGCATGATCCCGGCGACGACGAAGAGAAGTACGCCGCCGATCGTGCCCGCGCCGAGAAGAAACGCCACACCCAAGGCGACCGGCGCGACGTAGAAGGCTCGAAGGCCGCGATCAACCATCCCCATGTTCCGGGTCATTGCGGCCACACTCCTTCGACTCGGTACGTGTGTTGCGAAGTCTTTCACGACGCTTCCCCTTCGACATCAGGGGCAACCCGGATCTCTATCCGTACTTTTGCGAAGAATCGCGAAGGCCGAAGCCCAGGTGGTCACGCGAAGGCGGCACACTCGCTTGCAGCGCGAGTGAAATAGCCGACGCTGCCCCTCCCGGAAAGAGCTTCCTGCTCTGCCCCGCAGGACGGCCGGCGAAAGCGCGCTGCTCTTGCTTCTACGCCGCCCAGGAGAAGGACGCGGAGTCTGCGAACTTTCCCTCGTGGGAGAACTCGTGCCCGAATGCGTTGAACCGCGACGTGGTCGTCGTCGCGATGTTCAGCGTCGAGTTCACCGGGTGGAATACGTTCGTCAGCCTGTAAACCTCGCCTTGCGGGGTCTGCGGCGGCACAAAGTCCTCGACCTCGATCTCTGCGACGTCCCCGATCCGCACCCGGTGGCGGCGTCCGTTGTCCGCGTACTCGATGGGAGCGACCTCCACGCCCAAGTTCTCCCCCATCATCGCCCCGAACATCTCCGGCGGCCCTCCAAGCTGACCAGAGAAGACCGCAGCTAGCTTGTCCGCTTGCTCCTCGGAGGCGGATGCGTCCATGAAGAACCCGAGACGCCAGTCCCCGTCGCTCATGACCTGGGGCGTGTCGCCGAACATCGCCACGTTCAAGCCGCCTAC
This sequence comes from uncultured Gaiellales bacterium, assembly GCA_964498265.1. GTDB lineage: Bacteria > Actinomycetota > Thermoleophilia > Gaiellales > Gaiellaceae > CAZCIJ01. The sequence continues at coordinate 5,642 of CAZCIJ010000094.1, forward strand.
GTCCACGCCCTCAACGTCGCCTGAGTCGATGTGAAAGACCAGCACCATTCGGCAACGCTCGACGTCGGCTGGCGCAGTGAACGCCGAAGTGACGCAGGGGCACACCACGTCGCAGGGGCAGCTCTCGAAAAAGCTTCCTTCCAGGCGCCACGCCATGACTCCTCCTTCCACGCACCTTCCAGGGCTCAACGACGCACGATACACCTGCTACGACGAGAGAGCCACCTGGGCCCGAGCTGCACCGGGATCGGCGGAGGCCTCTCGTCGACGGCGCCGACGCCCTCGGCGAGCAGGGCGTAGCCGTTCGCCTAGGACTGGATCGTCGTGAGCGACCTGCCGACGGCTCTCGCGTACTCGCGAAGCGAGACTTCACGGTCCGACCGGGGCGGGAGGATCGTCGATCAGCCGAGACGAAGGAGCGGGGGGTCGCAGTTCGCTTCAGCTTGCTGCGGTCCGTTCTTCGGGAGCTTGGCTGCCCACGGCATCGGTCCCGGCTGTAATCGAGCCTCGGGCTCGAGGCCACCGCCTCGGGTCGTGGGCAGCTGAGCCGATAGAGGCGCCGAGCAGGGCCGGCCCGCCGATCGCGGACCGGCCGTACTACTCAGCGACCGGTGGTCCGAGCCGAGCCGGGCATCGTCCGGCGGGCGCTGTCAACGGCGCGCCTCGAGGACGATGTTGAACGGCGTCTCGTGAGCGATCCGGATGGAGCCGAACCCTGCCTCCTGCAGGACGGCGGTCAGGCGGCCCGGGCCGGCCTGGGCGCCGAGCGCGAGCCCGACCTCCTCAGAGCGCGAGTGCGGAAGGCAGAGCGCGGTCGAGGCCGCGTAGTAGAGCAGCCCGACGGGACCGACGTTGTCGGAGACCGCGTCGCCCTCATATGGCTCGACGACCATCCGCGTCCCGTCCTCGGCGAACGCGTCGTAGGCGTGCCTGGCGGCGCCGACCGGGTCGCCGAGGCCGTGGAGGGTGTCGAAGAAGCCGATCAGGTCGTAGTCCCTCCCAGGGTAGGAGCTCGCGTCGGCGCGCTGGAAGTCGGCCCGGTCGCCGACTCCAGCTTCCTCCGCGTTGGCACGCGCCGCCTCTAAGGACGCCTCGTGCGTGTCGAAGCCGACGAAGCGCGAGCGCTCGAACGCGGACGCCATGAGCACCGACGAGTGCCCGTGGCCGCAGCCGATGTCCGCCATGCTGCGGCCCAGCTCGACGAGAGCGACGGCCCGTGACGAGATGCCAAGGCCGAGGCCCGAGCCCGCCCTGGCGCGCCGACCGTCGGCCACCCAGGGTCGCTGCTATCGCCCGGGCACCCGCGCGCGGAATCTCTCTCGCCCGAGTGAGACCCCCTGGGCCCAGGCGCGACTACAGCCCCGATACCTACAAGGGAAGAGGCTCCCGAGCGGCGTCCCTACGGCGCACGTATCCCGGGTATGCCTTGGTGAAGATGATCCCAGCGGCGAGCGCCGTAAAGGGAATCACCCAATAGAAGATGACGCCAACCGTATCGTCCTGGTTGGAGAACGTGCTTTGACCGTCGACGATCGGCGGGACCAGCGCCGACGCTGTCATCACGGCGAACACACCCACCCACGCCCACGTCGCTATCAGCGTCGTGCGCAGGAACTCGGGAGACTGCCAGCGTTCCTGCGGCACATGCTCGCGCGCATACTGGCGCGCGAACGGCATACCGATCACGATCGAGCCAAGCGCGATCGCGAGCAAGGCGCCGTTCGTGATCGGCTGAATCCAACGCTCGAGAAAACGATCGTCCGTCGCATACGTCACGATCACAAGCACCGCGAAGGCACCGGTTGTGCCCACATCCAACACTTTCGGCGTCTCCCCGTGCACGAGCCATGCATCAGCCAGTTGAAACGCCGCCACGCCAAACGCGATCAGCACCGCAAGGCGGAAGTCGACGTTGCCCACGAGGATCCAGTACACGATCCAGGGCGCAAGCCCCGCCACGAAGCCGCCGCCCCGATGAGAAGACCTGACGGGCATCTCACTCACGCGCGCTACATCGGCAGCAGCCGCTCCGACCTTTAATCCTCTTCGGGCATGAGCGCCCGCTCCAGCCGGGCGACCGTCCCTAAGACCCCATGGAGGAGCGGGCGTGACGGCCGCTGTTTCGGAGCGGGTTGTTGATGGCCGTCTGAGGGGAGGGTACGGGGCCGGCGCGGCGATCTGCTCAGCTGCCCGAGTGGTTGAGCTCGAGCAGGAGGCGGCGGAACTGGGCGAAGCGTCTCGGTCCGAGCTGTTGTTCCCAGTCGTGCTCGATCTCGCTGACGGCATTGCGGATCGTGTGTCCCGCCAGTTCGCCGCGGCGGGTGAGGGCGATGCGCTTGGAGCGTCGGTCGTGCGGATCTTCTCGGCGCTCGAGGTAGCCACGACGTTCGAGTTCGCCGAGCAGGTAGTTGACCGCTTGCTTGCTCATGCCTCGCCTGGCGGCGAGCTCGGAGGGCCTTGCTCCCTGGGGCCCGGGGTAGAGCAGGAGATTCATGTGAGCCGCGTCCAGGTCGTCGAATCCGTGTTCGTGCAGCCGCTCGAGCATCCGCCGTAGCACCTGTTCCCACGGCATCCGCAGGAGGGCGCCGATCAGCGGCGCCCCGAGCGGCTCACCGACGGTCGCCTGAGTAAAGCCACTTGACTTCTGCTTGGTCGCCATGTAACGTCAAAGCACTTTACCATCGGTCTTCCGAGGAGGGGTCATGCAAACGAGCGCAAACGACGAGATCAGGATGGGGCCGATGGCGGTCCGGTTCCTGCTCGAGGGCAAGGCGTCGGGCGGCTCCGTCGCCGTTTTCGAGTTCGACGTCCCAGCCGGCGCGAAGTTGCCGGTCGCACACAGCCACGACGGCTACGAGGAGACCATGTATGGGCTCGAGGGCGTGCTGACCTGGACGCTCGAAGGGCACCAGACCGACGTCGGCCCGGGCGAGGTGCTCTGCATCCCTCGCGGAGTCGTCCACCGCTTCGACAACCACAAGGACGTCGACGCCAGAGCGCTCGCGATCGTCAGCCCCGGCATCCTCGGCCCCGACTACTTCCGCGAGATCGCGGCGGTCGTCGAGGCCGCCGCCGGCGGCCCGCCGGATCCCGCCGCGATCGCAGCCGTGATGCAACGCCACGGCCTCACCCCAGCACCGTAGCCTCACGTCAACGCGGGACTACCCGCGCGATTGCGCCGCTGGTAGCTTGCGGCCCGGCCGGGGTTAGGCTCGCCACCAGCGACGCGCATTCTGGCCTGGTCGACGGATCGCGGCGACGCTGCCCGGGGTCGAGCGAGGGACTTCGCGGGTAGCGGCAGGAGCCGGAAACTCGCTCGTCTGGCCTGCAAGCAGGACGTTGCTGGTTCGAGCTCGGCACCGCCCACTCGGAGAAGAAGCTGCTAGCGCAACCAGCCCTCCAGGAGACCGGCGACGACATCCGCGGCGTCGGCACCCGTGATCCCACGCTCACGCAGCGCCGCCCATGCGTCGTAGTCGGTCAACGCGCGAACAACCGCGATCTCGTCCTCCCCGAGCTCTAACGGCTCGAGCGCGGCGGCGGCAAGCGCGTCGAGGCGCTCCTCGATCTCCTCGTGGGCCTGTTGGAGGGGCGAAAGCAAGGCCCGCTCGCGACGCACCGCCCGCAGCACATCGCCGCCGCGCTCGTACAGGCCGAAGAGCTCGTCGACCAGCCGGCGCAGCCGCTCCCAGCGAGAGCGTGTGCCCCCGAAGCGTTCCGCGATCTCCTCGTTCGACGGCAGCGCGAGCTGCCGCATACTCAGCTCGCCGCATGCCGGGAGGAGCTCGTCGAGCGTCGGGAAGTGCCGGTAGACGGTCGCGGGCGCGACGCCGGCCCGTTGTGCGATCTCCTCCCAGCTCGTGGCGAGGATGCCCTGCGAGGTGTGGAGGTCCATCGTCGCCTCCACAATCCGGCGCCGTGTCTCCTCGACGGAGGCGGCGCGCTTGGTCATGTCGTATCTGCGCGGAGACATTGGTAAGAGAAGTTATTTGACAAAAAGTTCCCACCAATTATACTGGCCGCCTCGGCTGTTCCAAAATCCCAGGAGGCAAGATGTCCACTCCCACCATCAGTCCCGGCCTCAAGCAGGGCGACGCGCGCTGGTTCTTCGGAGCCCTCGCTACCGGGAGGGCCACCGCCGCGGACACCGTCGGCCAGTACACGCTGCTCGAGGGCGTCGCGCCGCCCGGCCTCGAGGCCCCTCTCCACGTCCACCACACCGAACACGAGGGCTTCCTCATCATCGAGGGGGACGTCGTGCTCTACGTGGGCGATGAGCGGGTCGAGGCCACGGCGGGCCAGTTCGCGTTCGGGCCCCGCGACGTGCCACACCGCTTCAAGGTGGGACCGGCCGGCGCCCGCATGCTGTGGGTGTGCACGCCTGCCGGCTTCGAGAATCTCGTAGAGGCCGTGAGCGTTCCCGCCGAGGCGATGACGGTGCCGCCGCCGGAGGTCGTTCCCCCCGAGAACGCGGCCGAGATCGTGACGCGCTACGGAAACGAGATCCTCGGCTAGGGGGCTGTCCGGAACCCCCAGATTTCATCCGGCGTCCTCCTTGGGACTGAGTGACTCGAGCACCTCTCAGCCCTCAAGGGGGCTCGGATGAACACGGTGGTCCGCCGACGGGGCTCGACACCTCGCAACAGGAGCGGTCGCGGGCGAGAGATGTCAGTGGGGTCGGTCTAGACGATTGATCGATAAACGATCAATCGTCTCGCGGCCCCTACGGCATGGCCGTCTCATTACCCCCGCCAACGCGACGTTTGATCAGACTTTCCGGTCGAACGCGCCCTCGCGGCCGGGCCAAGCTCCCGCTCGAAG
>CAZCIJ010000095.1:0-10433 GCA_964498265.1 uncultured Gaiellales bacterium
GCGACAACTGCAAGGTCGCACAACCGCTGGCCGGCAAGGGCGACGGCGCCCTCATGCTCGCAAAGCCGCAGCGCCGGCGGCTACCGGACGAGCGCACCGAGATCGGGCGCAAGTTCCGCGTGGGAGAGTACGAGGGCTACATCCACGTCGGCCTGTTCGAGGACGGCACGCCTGGCGACATCTTCGTCGACATCGCGAAGGAGGGCACGACCCTGGCGGGGCTCATGAACTCGTTCATGATCTCGGTCTCGCTGGGGCTCCAGTACGGCGTGCCGCTCAACGTCTACGTGTCGAAGTTCGCGCACATGCGCTTCGAGCCGTCCGGCGCGACGAACGATCCCGACATCCGGGTGGCGAAGTCCCTCGTCGACTACATCTTCCGGTGGATGGGCAAGAAGTTCCTCGATCCGGACACGCAGATGGAGCTCGGAATCCTCAGCCCGGAGGTCAAGCGCCGCCTCGCCGAGGCGCACGACCTCCTCGAAGGACAGGGCCCCGACCCCGGCGGGGACGGTGAGCACGCGGTCCCCGTCTCCCCGGGCCAGACGGCGCTCTTCAACGCCTGGGAGGATGCCGTCGAGTGCGCCAAGTGCGGCGGCCGCATGGTGCGCACCGGGAGCTGCTACACGTGCCGGGACTGCGGCCAGAACACCGGCTGTAGCTGACCCGCGAAGACCCGGCTCCCGTCGCGGGAGGCGACGGAGCCGCCACGAGACCGGAAGCGAGGGAGACCGGAAGCGAGGGCGCGGTTCTGCGCCCTCGCTCTCCGAAGCATCATGCCGACGGACGCCCTGCCACTGGAGCTCGATCCCCGTCGACGTGGCGCGAGACAGGCCTCCGCGCTACGCTCGCAGTCCGGTCTACGAGAGGGAGGAGGATCCATGGCACGCGCCTACCGCGCCGATACCGTCGGATCGTTGCTGCGCCCGCCCTACTTGATCGAGGCACGCCAGAAGCTCGAGGAAGGGCGCATCGACCCGGCCGAGTTCAAGCGCATCGAAGACAGGGCTGTCGATGCCGCCATTGCGCTGCAGGAGGGCGTGGGGCTCGAGATCGTCACCGACGGCGAGCTACGGCGCTTCACGTTCTTCGATCACCTGCTGACCCAGCTCGACGGCGTGGCCCCCGGCGAGGGCGCCGGCGTCACCTTTCACAGCGAGCGCCCCGAGGACGAGTGGGACTTCCACACCCCGATCGTCGTCACGGACAAGATCCGCGCCAAGCGGATGATGACCGTCGAGGAGTACTCCTACGCCCGCGCCGTCGCGCGGCATCCGGTCAAGGCATTGCTGCCCAGCCCGCTGCTCCTGTACAGCGCCTGGTCGCCCGAGCGTTCGCGAGACGCGTACCCCGATCCGTTCGAGCTGTTCGCCGACGCTGCCGCCATCGTCAAGCAGGAGGCGCAGGAGCTCGCGCGGCTCGGCTGCACGTACATCCAGATCGACTCGCCGGACCTCGGCACCATGGTCGACCCGGAGAACCGCAGGCTCCGCGAGGCGCTCAGCCAGCCGACCGAGCGCACGCTGAGCGAGGGCATCGACCTCATCAACGAGGTCGCCGACGTTCCCGGCGTCACCTTCGGCCTGCACCTCTGCAAGGGCAACTACCAGGGCAAGTGGATCGCCAGCGGCGGCTACGAGGAGATCGCGGAGGCCCTGTTCCGTCGCGCGACGAACTACGACGTGTTCCTGCTCGAGTACGACGACCCGCGCTCAGGCGGCTTCGAGCCGCTGGCCGCGGCGCCCGACGACGCAGTGGTCGTGCTCGGCCTCCTCTCGAGCAAGCGCCCCGAGCTCGAATCCGTCGAGTCGATCACGAAGCGCATCGAGGAGGCCGCCCGCTACGTGTCCAAGGACAGGCTCGCGCTCTCGACACAGTGCGGGTTCGCCTCGGTTGTGATCGGTGCCAACCCCGTGGACGAGGAGGTCCAGGAAGAGAAGCTCAGGCGCGTCGTCGAGACGGCGGAAGCGGTCTGGGGTTAGCGCCCCAGGCGCGATACGGAGGGGCAGCGCGGGTCGCGACGTGCCGTCGCGACGATCCCCGCTGCCCGTCTGCTCAGCTCCGACCCGCGCTCGACGCGGTCAGCCGCTGCTCCGTCTCGGGCGCCGACGCGAGCCACTCCTCGAAGGTGGGGCCGGCGAGGATGGCGTCCGGCCCGGGCAGCAGGGCGCCTGTCTCGTAGAGCTCCCCGTCAGGGTCGGCCGGGTTGCTCACGCCCTCGATCCGTACCGGGTCGCCACGCCGGGCCGCGAGCAGTCTCGCCACGTCGACGAGGCTCTCCTCCCGCGGACCCGCGATCTCGGGGATCAGCGCCCCGGGCGATCCCGGCGCGGGCGCCGAGTCGGGGCCGGTGGCGAGGTCGGCGAGCGCCTCCGCGACGGCCCTGGCCGCCACCAGCTGCGTGCGCATCTTCGGCACGTAGCTCACCTCGCCCTGCCTACCCCACTCCACGAGCTGCCCGACGAACTCGTGGAACTGGGCCGCACGCAGTACTTGCACCGGGATCGGGCCCAACAGCATGGCCCGCTCGTGCGCAACCTTGGCCGCGCCATAGCCCGCGGTGAACCGGTCGCACCCGATGATCGATACCACGAGCATCCGCCGCACCCCCGCCCGCATGCCGGCCTCGTGGAGGTTCCGGGCCGCGGCGGTGAAGAACGCCGTCGCCTGCTCCTGGTCGGGCGAGGACCCCGTGGCCGCATCGATCACGCACTCCACCCCGGCCAGGGCGTTCGCCAGACCGTTCCCGGTCACCACGTCGACGCCGGCGGAACGCGACATCGCGACGACGTCGTGTCCCTGAGCCTCCAGCGCCTCGACGACGTGACGGCCGACCCTCCCGGTCGCCCCTGCCACCGCGATCCTTCCGCACGCTTGCATGAGTACCTCTCCTTCCAGGTCGCCGTGCTCTTCACACCGGCTGGGTCTCATCGGTCACTCCTGTTGACACCGCGCAACGGACGGATGTGACCGATGGACGAGCACCACGAGAGGCCGCTTTCGAGCGGCCGGCACGAGGTCGATCCTCGCGTGCGGCGACTAACTCCAGCGCGCAGGGAACGTCCAAGTGGATCGAGGCCCGTGGCGCCTGCCTCGGCGGGGAAGGAGCGCCTTGGCACGGCAGGGCCTCGATCGCTGCGAGAGGGCCGTGGGCGGAGGAGGAAGGGCCTGCGGCTCCCTCGCACATGAGACTACCGGTTGCTCACACCCGAGCACCGGCGCCGTGGCACCGGATTCACGAACTGTTTACGTGCTCTCCACGAACCGGCGGCGACACGGCTCGACCCGCCGAGCGCATGGCCGAGGTGTCCGGCCGCCCGACAGCCGAGGCCGAGTCAGGGTACGACCACGACGTCGCACCCCGCGTCGTGCCGTACCTGCTCGTCGATGCCGGGAGTGAGGAAGTGGGAGAAGAGGCCCTCGTGGTGCGCTCCGACGACGATGAGCGACGCGGCGCGCTCGCGAGCGAGATCGACGATCGTGCGCGCCGGATCGCCCGTGGCCCAGAGGTACTCGGCCTTCACGTCGGCTGCCTCGACCTGCGCTCGCGCGTCGGACAGGATGCTGCCGAGCTCACGCGGCTCACCCACGCTCCTCGCGACGGGCCCGTCGTCGAGCGTCCCGAAGTGGCGCGGCGCGCCGGGATCGAGCGGCAGCTCGAGGACGGCGATCACGGCCAGCCGCGCATGCCGCTTCCTTGCCTCTGCGACGGCGTGCTCGAGCGCTCGCCGGGACGGCTCCCCGTCGTCGAAGCCCACGACCACGGTCTCCTTCATGCGGGCAGCATGTCAGAGCGCGCCGGGTCGCGCTCGCGCGTCAGGTGCGCACGGTGACGCGGACGCGCTGGTGGGCGTTGTTCGCGTAGCCGCCGACGTTCCAGTCCGCCTCCGGCGGCTGCACCTTCCCCGCGGCATCGCGGGCACGGCACCGGAGCTCGACCTCGCCGGGCGCGCGCGGCTCCCAGAGGAAGGTCCACTTGCACCAGGCGGACGGCGAGTCCAGGTCCCGCTCGAGGGTCGCGGCGCTCCAAGTCGACCCTCCGTCCGCCGAGACGTCGACGCCCTCGACCGAACCGTGCCCTGACCACGCGCGCCCTTCGAGCAGGACCGGTCCTCTTGGGACGCTGCGCTTGCGCGTCGGGAAGTCGGGTACCCCGGGCGGGACCATCAGCGCGCGCGGGAGCATGCGCGAGAGCGGGACGCCCTCGTCCTCCTCGCGCGCCCGCAGCACGTACGCGGATCGCTGCTGGTAGCCGTCGAACGGCTCGGGCACGGCGGTGATGCTGGTCAGCCACTTCACGTTCGTCATGCCGTACCAGCCCGGGACGACCAGGCGCAGCGGGAAGCCGTGCTGAGGCGGCAGCGGGGCGCCGTTGACCTCGTAGGCGAGCAGAGGACCCTCGGCCGAGGCCTCGCCGCGCGGCAGGCTCCGAGCGAACGCCTGCTCGACACCACCCTCGACACCGCGATCGAGCCCGGTGAACACGACCTCGACGGCCTCGTCTCGTAGACCCGCCTCGGCAAGCAGCTGCCCCAGCGGCACGCCCCGCCAGAGAGCCGTTCCCACCGCGCCGTCCAGCCAGGGCTGGCTCAACGGCCGGGGAGCGAGAAGGGCGCGCCCGTTGCCGGCGCACTCCATCGTGATCGGCGTCTCGACCGCCGGCCGCGCGCGAAGGTCGCTCAGCGAGAGCGACAGCTCCCGCTCGACGAGGCCCGCGATCGTCAAGCGCCAGCCTTCGGGATCGACGAGCGGGATGTCGTAGTGCGTGAGGACGTAGTGGAGCCCGACCGGCGTCAGGGGATAGCGCAGCGCTTCGAGCGGAAACGCATGGTTGCGGGCGGCGAGCTCGAGCTCCTCGACTCTGAACGGGTCCACACGGGCACCGTAGCGTGCGCCACGATGAGACGCCTGCGGCAGCGGGGCGCCGCCGGCCTAACGGCCAATCCCTCGTCACCGGTCGCGCACTCGCTCACCGCGCGTCGGCCTCGGCGGCGCGGCGGGCGAGCTCGTCCTCGACGGCGGCCGGATCGAGCCCGCGCGCCGCGAGGACGACGTAGCTCGCGAACCAGAGGTCGGCGAGCTCGGAGACGAGCCGCTCGTCCGACTCGCCCTGCGCGGCGAGCGCGGCCTCCACGCCCTCCTCCCCGAGCTTCTGCGCGCACGCTGCTACGCCTCCGTCGAGCAGCCGGGCGACGTAGGAGCCGGCAGGCCGCTCCCGTGCCCGCTCGGCGACGCGGCGCCACAGCCACGGCGCGAAGCACGTGAGCGATCCGGTGTGGCAGGCGGGGCCGGCGGGATCCACGCGGACGAGGATCGCGTCCCCGTCGCAGTCCTCGCGCAGCTCGATCACGGCGAGGGTGTTGCCGCTCGTCTCGCCCTTGCGCCAGAGGCGGTTGCGCGAGCGGCTCCAGAAGTGCGCCTCGCCCGTCTCCTTCGTGAGCCGCAGAGCATTGTCGTCCATCCAGGCGAGCATGAGCACGCGGCCGCTCGCCGCGTCCTGGACGACGGCTGCCCGCAGCGCCCTGTCCGTGGCGTCAGGCTGCATCGCGCAGCTGAACTCCCATGCCTGCGAGCTCGGCCCGCAGCTCGAGGAGCCGAGCCGGATTCTCGTGGAGGATCGACGCCAGCAGGGCGGCTTGCGCGACCTGCAGCGCCTCGGCGACGTGGCGGGCGTTGCCGGCGCCGCCCGAGGCGATGACGGGAATGGACACGCTCTCGGCGACCGCGCTCGTGAGCTCGAGGTCGTAGCCCTCCTGCGTGCCGTCAGCATCGATCGACGTCAGGAGGATCTCGCCGGCGCCTCGCTCCTGCGCCTCGCGCGCCCACGCGGCCGCTCGCCGGCCTGCCGGACGCGTGCCGGCGTGCGAGTAGACATGGCCCCCGGCGGCGTCGATGGCGACGACGACGGCCTGCGAGCCGAGCCGCTCCGAGAGCTCGCCCAGGAGCTCCGGCCGCGCGAGCGCGGCGGAGTTGACGGACACCTTGTCCGCGCCCGCCTCGAGGAGCGCGGCCGCATCGCCGACGGAGCGCACGCCGCCTCCGACGGTGAAGGGAATCGCCAGGCGCTCGGCCACGCGCCGCACGAGCGCGACGAGCGACGGCCGTTCCTCGAGCGTCGCCTTGACGTCGAGGAAGACGAGCTCGTCGGCGCCCGCGTCCGAGTACGCGGCTCCCAGCTCGACCGGATCGCCGACGTCTCGGAGGCCTTCGAACCGCACGCCCTTGACGACGCGTCCGGCGGCGACGTCGAGGCACGGGATCAGGCGCGGAAGGGGCACAGGTCGATGACAGTCTCGAGGTAGCGCGCGCCTGCGGCGCCGCTCTTCTCGGGATGGAACTGCACGCCGGTGAAGCCGCCGAGACGGACCTCGGCCGCGATCTCCTCCGAGGTGGCGGTCGTCGCGGGCGTCTCGGCTGCGTAGGAGTGGGCGAAGTAGAACGCCTCGCCGAGCGGCTCGACCGGCGCCCACCCGATCCGCGGCACGCGGCCCTCGCGCAGCCGCACCGCGCGACCGGGGACGAGGCCGAGTCCGCGGACGCCCCCGTCCTCCTCGCTCTCCCCCAGAGCGAGCTGGAGACCCAGGCAGATTCCCAGCGTCGGCCGCTCGGCGTCGGCGCGCTGGCCGAGCGCGCGGTCGATCCCCCGCGCCCGCAGGCCGGCCATCGCCGAGGCCGCCGAGCCGACTCCGGGAAGGACCGCGAGGTCGGCGCCGAGCACCTCGTCGCGATCGCTCGTGACGGCGACGTCGACGCCGAGCCGCGCGAACGCGCACGTGACCGAGAGGACGTTCCCGGCCCCGTAGGAGCAGATCCGCACTCTCATATCCGGCCCTTCGTCGACGGCAGGCCGGCGCCCTCGAGGTGAACGGCGAGGCGCAGCGCCCGTCCGAGAGCCTTGAACGCCGCCTCGGCGACGTGGTGCCCGTCGCGCCCCGTCGCCTCGATGTGCACGCCGAGCCGTCCCGCTTGGGCGAAGCTCTGCAGCATGTGAGCGGACATGCCCGGGTCGTGCTCGAGGCGGCATTCGCACCAGGGCCGGCCACCCAGATCGATCGAGGCGCGCGCCAGGGCATCGTCCATCGGCACGACCGCGTCGCCGTAGCGGGCGATCCCGCGGCGATCGCCCAGGGCGCGATCGAGTGCCTCGCCCAGCGCCAGAGCTGCGTCTTCGGCCGTGTGGTGAGGACCCGTCTCGAGGTCTCCTGCGGCCTCGAGAACGAGGTCGAATCCCGCGTGGAACGCGAGCTGCTCGAGGAAGTGGTCGTAGAGGCCCGCGCCGGTCGCGACGCGGACGCGACTCGCGCCGTCGAGCCCGAGCCGGACGGCGATGCGGGTCTCGGCGGTCGAGCGCAGGTGGCGGACGCGCCGCGACGCTCGACCAGCGACCGGCGACGGCCGGTCGAGGGCCGCTGCAAGCGAGGCGAGCAGGAGGTCGTCGTCCTCCGGGTCCCGCACGGATGCGCGAATCCCGTGCGGGAAGACGCGCACGACGATGCCGTCCAGGGCGAGCGCGTCTCCGAGGCCCTCCGGATCCTCCACCGGCACGAACAGGAAGTTCGCGCGCGACGGCCAGGGGGAGAGCCCGAGGGTGCGCAAGGCCTCCGCGAAGCGCTCGCGCTCCTCGAGCACGGGGCCGACGTCGGGAGGCGACGCCAGCGCCGCGAGCGCAAGCGCCGCAGCCGGCGTCGACATGGGAAGCGGCGCCTGGCGGCGGTTGAGCTCGGCCGCGGTCTCCGAGTCGGCGAGCGCGTAGCCCGCTCGCGCCCCGGCGAGGCCAAACGCCTTCGAGAACGTCCGGATGACGATGACGCCGTCCTCGATCAGCTCGACGGCCGTCTCGCCCGCGTACTCGAAGTAGGCCTCGTCGACGACGAGCGGCCGTGCGGCCGGGAGCTCGCCGAGCGCTCCGCTCGGGTTGTTCGGCCGGCAGACGAACGTCACCGCCGGATCGCCGTCCGAGACCTCGGCGCCGGCGAGGCCGGCCGCGATCCGGTAGAGCGGGTACGTCGGCTCGTCCCCCACCGCGGCCGAGTCCCCGGGGCCGAGAAACGCCCTCGCGCAGAGCAGGATGAGGTCGTCGGCGCCCGCTCCGAGCACGACGTTGACCGGAGCGACCCCTGCGTAGCGCGCGATGGCGGCCGTCAGCTCCGGATATCCGCCGTGCGGGTACGTGTTGATCTCGGCGAGCGCGCCCGCGATCGCCGCCGGCCGTGACGAGGGAAGCGGCAGCGCGGCCGTATTGCCGTCGAAGCGGACGATCTCGCTCGGGTCGAGGCCGGCACGCCGTGCGAGCTCCTCGCTCGAGGGCGCCCAGGAATAGGGCCGGAAGCTCTCCGGCAGGAGCCGCATCGAGGCCACGGCGCTCGCGCTCACGCGAGCATCCGCTCCACCGGAACGAGCAGGATGGCCGAGGCGCCGGCCGCCTCGAGCTCGGGCAGGAGGCTCCAGACGTCCGTCGCCGGAACGAGCGCGTGCACCGCGACCATGCCCGGCTCGGCGAGCGGGAGCACGCTGGGGGAGCTGCTGCCCGGCACGAGCCGGCAGATCTCCTCGATCGCGCTCTCGGGCGCGTTGAGCATGAGGTAGCGCGCGTTCCGAGCGTCGACGACGCTCTTGAGAACACGTGCGAGCTGACGCGCGGCCTCGTCAGCCTCGCGAGCGGCGACGAGCACGGCCTCGGACGCGAAGAGGACGCCGAGCGAGCGCAGCCCGTTCGTGCGCAGCGTGTTCCCGCTCGAGACGAGGTCGATGATGGCGTCGGCGAGGCCGAGCCTCGGAGCGACCTCGACCGACCCCGTGACGTCGACCAGCCGAGCCTCGATGCCGCGCTCCGCGAGCAGCTCGCGCGCGAGGTTCGGGAAAACCGTCGCGACGCTCATTGCTTCGAGGTCCTCGAGCGTCGAAGCCGGGGCCTCCTGCGGCACGGCCGCCTCGAGCGTGCAGCTACCGAAGCCGAGGCGAAGCAGCTCGCTCACCTCAGCCCGGCGCTCCCGCACGAGATCGGCCCCCGTGATGCCGCAGTCGACGACCCCGTCCTGGACGTACTCCGGGATGTCCGCAGCGCGGACGAGCAGCACCTCGACCGGGGCGTTCCGGCACGGGAACGCGAGCGCGCGCTCGCCCGGCTCCTCCGGGCCCAGCCCGGCGTCCGCGAGCAGCGCGACCGCCGGCTCGCGGAGCCGGCCTTTGGCCGGTATCGCGATCTTCAGCCTTGCCTCGCCGCCTTCGGCAGGCGATCGAGCGCCAGCCGGTACCCCTGCTCCCCGTGGCGCAGCCAGTGCGCCACGCGGGTGACCGTCGTCGTCGACGCTCCCGTGCGCTTCGACACCTCGTGGTAGGGGAGCCCCCGGTCGACGAGCTTCGCCACGTGCCAGCGGTGCGCCATCGCCTCGAGCTCCGAGAGCGTGCAAAGATCCCGGAAGAAGCGCTCCGCCTCGTCCAGCGTCCCGAGGCGGAGCACGGTCTCCAAGAGGTCTCTGATCTCCTTGCTCGCCCATGTGTGTGACTGCTCTCTCGCCACTGCTCTGCGACGATTCGTCCTTCTCGATGCTGCCATGTTAGCATGTTAACATGGCAGCGCAAGAGGATCAACCGCAGGACGATCCGGCGCCCGCCGTGCCGCGACGGTTCGCCGTCATCCCGGCGGTCGATCTGCTCGGAGGCGAGGCCGTGCGCCTCGAGCAGGGACGCTTCGACCGCGTGGAGGTGCGAGCAGGCGACCCGGAGCAGCTCGTCGAGCGCTTCGCCGCAGCCTCGCCCCAGCTGATCCACGTCGTCGACCTCGAGGGCGCGCGCAGCGGCGTCGTGCGCCCCGAGCGCATCGCACGGCTGGTCGCCGCGGCGGGACCGGTCCCGGTCCAGGCCTCCGGCGGCATTCGCTCGCTCGGCGACGCCGAGCGGCTTCTGGGCGCGGGCGCGTCTCGCGTCGTCGTGGGAACCGCCGCCTTCGCCGAGCCGGAGGCGCTCGAGCGCTTCGCTCGAGCGCTCGACGACCAGCTCGTGGTCGCCGTCGACGCTCGAGCCGGCCGGGTCGCGGTCGCAGGATGGGAGCGAGCCGCAGGGCTCTCGATCGAGGAGGCCTGCGCCGCCTGCGGCGCCGCGGGCGTTCGCCGCCTGCTGTGCACCGCCATCGAGCGCGACGGGACGCTCTCGGGACCGGACCTCGAGCTCCTCGAGCGCGTGCGAGAGCTCTCGGGACTGCCCGTGCTGGCGGCGGGAGGAGTGCGCTCCGTCGACGACCTCCACGCCCTCGCCGCCGTAGGGCTCGAGGGAGCCGTCGTCGGCCGCGCTCTCGTCGAGGGACGGATCCCCCTCTCGGCCCTTACCGAGCTCGCGCCGGGCTGAGACGTCCCGCACCGAGCCGGGCGCGGACCGCCGAGCCTAGATGATTGATTCCGAATGGGCGTGCCCGCGGGGAGGGCATGCACCAAGCA
>CAZCIJ010000096.1:0-10358 GCA_964498265.1 uncultured Gaiellales bacterium
TGAGTCTCGTCGACTACGGCTCCCCGGCGACGTCGCCGGCGGCCTCGTAACCCCTTGACCTCCCCGTCGTGCCGGCGTTCCCCGGCCGGCACTCGCAGTAGGAACCACCCTCCAGGCCCTTCGAGCCGGGGGGCAGTCCGCGTCCGCTCTGATTCGTCCGCTCCCGCCGCTCGGGCAGACTCGCCAGCGTCCCGGCGGACGTTCTCTTGATTGTCAAGTTTCTTCAATGTAGAGTGATCGCTGGACGTCGAGCTCATGCAGGAGAGGGGGTGTCACGATGACGGATGTGGTCGACGGTGGGCACGCGATCGAGGCGCACGAGCTCGTGAAGACGTACGGGCGCGACGTCCGCGCGCTCGACGGCGTTGCGTTTGCGGTCGCGCCTGGAACCGTCTTTGGGTTGCTCGGGCCCAACGGGGCGGGAAAGTCGACGGCGGTCAAGATCCTGACCACGCTCTCGCGTCCGGATTCGGGCTCTGCCTCCGTGGCCGGGTTCGACGTCTTGCGGGAGGCGGGCAGCGTGCGGCGCGCGATCGGCGTCGTCGCGCAGAAGTCGGGCGTCGACCGCGAGGCGACCGGCAGGGAGAACCTGCTCCTGCAAGCGCGCATCTACGGCGTCCACGGCGAGCAGGCGAGCCGCCGCGCGGGCGAGCTGCTCTCCCGGTTTGGCCTCGTCGACGCCGCCGACCGGATCGCGCGCACGTACTCGGGCGGCATGCAGCGGCGCCTCGACATCGCCATGGCTCTCGTGCACGAGCCGCGAGTCCTCTTCCTGGACGAGCCGACGACTGGTCTCGACCCGGAGATCCGGGCGGAGCTGTGGAACGAGATCGCGCGTCTGTCCGGCGAGGAGGGACTGACGATCCTGCTGACGACCCACTACCTCGAGGAGGCCGACCAGCTTGCCTCCGACCTCGCGATCGTGGACCGCGGGCGGGTCGTCGCCCGCGGCAGCCCCGAGCGGCTCAAGAGCGAGCTCCGCGGGGACGCCGTGCGCATCGAGCTGGACGGCGCCGAGGCGAACGGCCGGGCTACGGGGGCGCTGGAGCGTGTCGAAGGCGTGCGCGAGATCGTCCTCGACGGGAGGGTCTTGCACGCGCGGGTTCCCAACGGCGCGACGGCCGTGCCGCACGTGCTCGCGGCGCTCGAGAGCGTGGGCGTGCCCGTGGCTGCGGTGACCGTGGCCCGCCCGTCGCTCGACGACGTGTACCTGCGCTACGCCGGCCGCAGCTTCGCCGCTGCCGGGAGCGAGGCGAAGGAGGAGTCGCAATGACCGAGGCCCTGGCCCATACGAGCTACATGACGGTCCGCCACCTGCGCGAGCTCTGGCGCCAGCCGTGGTGGATCCTCATCTCGCTCGCGCAGCCCCTCGTCTACCTGCTCATCTACAGCGCCCTCTTCGAGGCGGTCGCGGACATCCCGGGCTTCACGGGCGGCTCCTACCTCGACTTCTTCGCGCCGGGAATCGTGGTCGTGACGGCGCTCTTCTCCGGCGGCTGGGCCGGAATGGGAGTCCTCCAGGACCTCGAGCGTGGGGTCCTCGACCGCTTCCTCGTCTCCCCGGTCAACCGAGGCGCGCTGATCGCCGGCCGGCTCGCGCAGCAGGCGGTCACGACGGTGGTCCAGTCGCTCATCATCGTGGGCCTTGCCTCGGCGCTCGGCGCGAGCTTTCCCGGAGGCGTGGAGGGAGTCGTGACTCTGATCCTGGCCGCCGTCCTCCTCGGAGCGGGCTTCGGCGCGCTCTCGATCGCGCTCGCCCTCGTCATGCGCAAGGAGGAGTCGGTGATCGGAGCCGTGCAGCTCCTTCTGCTTCCGCTCACGTTCCTCTCCGCGGCGTTCATGGAGCGGGCGCTGATGCCCGGCTGGATCCAGGACGTCTCCCGTTTCAACCCGGTGAACTGGGCCGTGGTCGCCGGCCGCGAGGCGGTCGGCGCCGACGTCTCCTGGAGCGTCGTGCTCTCGCACGGCGCCTACCTGCTCGCGTTCACTCTCGTCTGCGCCTGGATCGCTGCGAGCGCCTTCCGCGCCTACCGGCGCTCGGTGTGAGGCGACGACCGCCGCTCCCCCATCGCCGTGGCCGCGGGACCTCGGCCTCGGGGTCCCGGCAGCAGGATCGCCGGGCGCGCCGGCGGGAGCCGGCTTGCTGATCGTCGTCGCCACGGAGGCCGAGCGGCCCCGGCGGATCCGTGCGGAGGTGCTCGTCTCGGGTGTGGGCAAGACCGCGGCAGGCGCCGCGACCGCGGCGCGGCTCGCGCGAGGAGGCGCCTCCGCCGTCGTCTCCTTCGGCGCCGCCGGCGCGTATCCGCGCTCCGGCCTCTCGATCGGCGACGTCGTGGTCGCGAGCGAGGTCGCCGTCCTCGACGAGGGCCTCGACGAAGGCGATCGGTTCGTCCCCTTCGACCGCCCCGGCATGACCGTCCCGGGCGCTCGCTGGGCGGCAGCCGACGAGGGGCTGCTCGCCCGCCTCCGCACAGGCGCGGATGCCGGCTTCCGTGTCGTGGCCGGGCGTATCGCGACGGTCAGCGCGGGCGCCGGGACCGAGAGGCTGGCGGTGGCGCGGCAGGAGTCGGGCGCGCTCGCCGAGGGCATGGAGGGCGCGGCGGCCGCGTATGCCGCCTCGCTGTTCGCCGTTCCCTTCGTCGAGGTCCGGGGCATCTCGAACCTCTGCGGGCCGCGATCCGGGCGCCCGTTCGACCTCGCCCGCGCCGTGCGCAACGCGCAGACGGTCCTCGCGAGGCTCGAAGCCTGACGTGACGTCGGCGCCGCCGAGCTCCGGCGAGCGTTTCCGGATAAGGTGTCGGCGTGTGCTTCGAGCTTGATTCCGTCCCGCCGATTCCAGCCATCTCAGGCGCCGCGGTGTCGCACGCCGACCTCGAGCTCGAGGCGGCGGACGGCAACCGCTTCGCCGCCTTCCTCGCCACGCCGGAGGAACCGGGCAAGGCGGGGGTCGTGATCCTGCCGGACATTCGCGGCCTGTACCGTTTCTACGAGGAGCTGGCGCTCCGGTTCGCCGAGCGGGGCTGCGCGGCGCTGGCGATCGACTACTTCGGACGCACGGCCGGGATCGGCAAGCGCGGAGACGACTTCCCCTTCATGGAGCACGTCGCCCAGACCACGCCTGAGGGAATCCAGGCCGACGTTGCGGCGGCGGTCGGACGCCTCCGCTCGCCCGCCGGCGGGTCCCAGCGCTCGATCTTCACGGTGGGGTTCTGCTTCGGAGGCCGCAACTCGTGGCTCGCGGCCACGGCGGGGCACGGTCTCGCCGGCGCCGTGGGCTTCTACGGGATGCCCGGCGAGCGCGACGGCAGGCCCGGGCCGGCCCAGCGCGCCGCCGAGATCGAGGCGCCGATCCTCGCCCTCCAAGCCGGCGACGACGAGATGATCACCGCGGCCGACAACGCCGCCTTCGAGCAGGCGCTCACGACGGCTGGCGTCGAGCACGAGCTCGTGACCTACGAGGGCGCGCCGCACAGCTTCTTCGACAGACGCTTCGAGGAGTTCCAGGAAGCGTCCGACGACGCGTGGCGCCGCGTGCTGGCCTTCGTCGACCGCAACAGCTGACGCGGGGAGTTGCGTCCCGGATGCGTGCGATCGTCGTGCGCGAGACAGGTGGCCCCGAGGTCCTGCGGCTTGAGGACGTTCCGGACCCAGAACCCGGCACCGGAGAGGTGCTTGTCGAGGTCGAGGCCGCCGGCGTCAACCACTACGACCTCAACCAGCGGGCAGGCGGCGCCGGGGACCTACCCTGGACGCCGGGCTCCGACGCAGGGGGCCGTCTCGCGGACGGAACGCGCGTGCTCGTGACGGGTGGACGTGGCTGCTACGCGGAGCGGGCGGTCGCGAAGGAGGCGAACGTCTGGCCGGTTCCGCGCGAGGTGTCGGCCGAGACGGCGGCCGCGCTCGGCGTCCCCTACCGCACGGCGTGGTGGGCGCTCGTCGATCTCGCGCAGCTCACGGAGGGCGAGCGTCTGCTCGTCCAGGCGGGGTCGAGCGGCACCGGGCAGGCGGCGATCCAGATCGGACGCGCGTTCGGCGCCGCCGTCTTCGCCACTGCGAGCTCGTCGAAGCACGAGCGCGTGCGTGAGCTCGGGGCGGAGCCTCTCTCCTACGACGACGAGCGACTCGCGGAGCTCGAGGCGAACGTCGTGTTCGATCCCGTCGGCGGCGACGCGTTCGCGCGCAGCGTGGAGGCGCTCGCGGCTGACGGGCGCCTCGTCACGCCCGGAGCCGTCGCGAGCCCGCGCGTCTCCTTCGACGTCTGGACGCTCGTCGGCAAGCGGGCCCGGATCATCGGCAGCGGATCGTCGCCTGCCCCCCGCGAGACGCTCGAGCGCGTGATCGGCCTGGCGGCCGAGGGCAAGCTCGCTCCGGTCGTCGACCGGCGTCTTCCCCTCGAGCAGGCTGCCGAGGCGCACCGCCTCGTCGAGGCGCGCGAGGTCTTTGGCAAGGTCGTGCTGCTGCCCTAGGGGCTCTGGGCTGCTGCGGCGGCCCGGGAGCGCCGGGACCGATATCGTCGAGCCGTTCATGAGCTGTCAACCAAGCCGCTGAGATTGTTGATCCTCGCTCTCCGTCCTGGGCCGGTCCGAGGCTCGCCGCACGAGTGACGCGTTCGCCCAGACTGCTCGAGTCGGTCCGCTACGAGGTCATCCCGACGCCCGACGTGGAGAGCGGGGTGGATGCCCTTCCACCGGGATCGACCGTAACGGTCACCTGTCATGGGGATCGCGGTCTCGACCGCACGATCGACGCCGCCGTCGCTCTGAGAGAGCGCGGCTTCGAGGCCGTTCCCCACGTTGCGGCTCGCCTCGTTCCGGACGAGTCCTACGTCGTGCGTCTTCTCGACCGGCTCTCCGACGCCGGCATCGAAGAGGTCTTCGTGATCGGCGGCGACGCGAAGACCCCGAGCGGCAGGTACGCGGGCGCGCATGCGCTGATCGCCGACCTCCACCGGCACGGTGAGGGTCGTCTTCGAGTCGGCGTCGCCGGGTACCCGGAGGGACATCCGCTGATCGAGGAGGCGGTGCTCATGTCGGAGCTGCGCCGCAAGCAGGAGCTGTCGCACTACGTGGTGACGCAGCTCTGCTTCGATCCCGGAGCGGTCGAGCGGTGGATCGAGCGCATTCGCGGGGCCGGCATCGAGCTCCCGGTCGTCCTGGGCGTGCCCGGGCCCGTCGGGCGGGCCCGCCTGCTCCGTATCGCGCGGGCCGTCGGTGTCGGCTCCTCGCTGCGCTTCCTGAGGAAGAACGTCGGCGTCGCCCGGTTCCTCGCGCGCTCGGACACGTCCGCGACCGAGGCGCTCATCACGCGCTTCGAGAGGGAGGGTTCCCGGCGGTCGGCCGTCGCCGGGCTGCACCTGTTCACCTTCAACGAGATCGAGCCGGCGGAGCAGTGGCGCCGTGAGCTGCTCGCAGCCGCGCTCGCGAGCGGCTAGCGAAGCTGCGCCCTCACCCACTCGAGCTCGCGGCAGACGTACTCGACGATGTCGCCGGTCTTCAGGTCGTCGGGGAGCATGTCCCAGGTGTACGTCTCGATCTCGAGCTGGCCGGACAGCGGCGCGGCCCGGTGGGAGCGGAGCGCGTCCTCGATGGCGAATCGCGTCGTCCGGAACGCCCCGAGATCCTCGAGGAACACGGGCACGTGGATGTGCACGCGC
The DNA here is from genome assembly GCA_964498265.1 of uncultured Gaiellales bacterium. Taxonomy (GTDB): domain Bacteria; phylum Actinomycetota; class Thermoleophilia; order Gaiellales; family Gaiellaceae; genus CAZCIJ01. The sequence continues at coordinate 5,654 of CAZCIJ010000096.1, forward strand.
CACTCGCGCGGCCCCGGATCCTCCCGCCAGGCCGTGAAGGCGTCCTCGACGTTGAGGAACTTGGTGATGGCGCCGTTGCTCCTCTCGAGGGTCTGTGTGAGGTAGATCGTGTCCGCGTAGCGGCTGAGCGTCTCGACGGCCGCCTCGGTGACCTCCGGGATGTGGAGCGCGGCGGCCTCCTGCAGCTTGAGGATGGGAATGCCCGCGTCGACGAGCTTCTGCAGCGACGCCGCGATGTCCTCGTACTCCACCGCCTGATGGCAGATGTCGAAGACGACGCCGAGATGCCGGCGCAGGGCCGCGTGCGCGTCGGAGATCGGGATGCCGGCCAGCCGTGCCAGCTCGGCGGCGGCGGCCCCCGAGTAGAGGTGCGCCTCGAAGTACTCGATCGTCTCGTCGGTCGTCTCGAGGAAGCAGTAGGGTTCCGGCTCGATCGCGAGCGTCACCGTCCGACCGGTGCGTGCCTCGAGGTCGACGAGGTGCGCGGCCACGCGCAGCACGTGCTGCGTGTAGCTGGCGACGACGTCCGGACCCGTCACGCGCGGCTTGAAGCCGAGAGGCGGGGTCTGGATCGACGGCGCGCTCCCCTCCTCGACGACGTCGGCCAGGACGTTCGCAACGTCGATCGTGTACCGGGTGCGCTCCTCCGAGCGCCAGTCGGGCTCGTACACGCGCTCCTTGACGATTCCGCCCTTGAACGGCCCGTACGGGAACGCGTTGACGGTGTACAGGTACAGGTCGTTCTCCGCGAGGAACCGCTTCAGCCGGTCGCGCTCCGCCGTGCTCTCCGCCAGCGTCTGCGCCGACGCCGCGGACAGCCGCAGCGAGACGCCGAACGGCCCGTCGGGCGACACCCGCTCCTTCACCTTGGGCACGTAGGTGGTGAGGCTCGCCCACATCTCCTCCCAGGTGTCGCCCGGGTGGACCAGCGTCGAGTACGTCAGGTGGCCGAGGCCGTTGCCGAGATCCATGTCAACTCCTGCTGTTCGTGTTTGCGGGCTGGCCCCCTCAGGGGACTGGCTCGACGCTTCCGGAGGCGGCCGAGCGCGTGACGGCTTCGGTGACGGCGGCTCCGTGGATCATCTGCTCGAGCGGGATGGGGTACTCGGGCCCTCCACTCGCGGCGGTGGCGAACGCCTCGAGGGCGGCTCGCGTGACGTCGTAGGCCTCCGCCTGCCAGGTCTCGGCCTCGCCCTTCGCGGGCTGGAACTTGCACGTCCCGAACAGGCGCGTGCGCCGCTCCTCCGAGGACGCGCCGGCGACGTGCGTCATTCCCTCCAGCCGCACCCATCCTTCGGAGCCGAAGACCTGGAAGCTGAACCCGGGGCCTGTCGCCGTCAGCGTCCCCAGGTAGCCGGACATGCCTTCGGTCATGCGCAGCAGCATCGACGTGGTGTCGTCGCTGTCGATCTCGACGGCCCGCCTGAAGCTCTGGCAGTAGACGTGGTCGACCGTGCCGCAAAGGTCGATCATGCCGTCGAGTGCGTGGACGCCCATCGGCGTGAGCCCGCCGCACGGCGTCTCCGACCGGTCGGCTCGCCACTGCGTCGGCTTCAGGAACAGGGCGTTCGGGAACGTCATCGTCGCCTCGACGTGCATGACCGTCCCGAGCCCGCCGGAGCGGATCCGCTCGCGCAGCTTGACCATCTCGGGATGGAAGCGCCGGTTGTAGCCGAGGCCGAGCGCGACGCCTGCCTTCTGCGTAGCCTCGACGGCCGCCTCGGCGTCGCTCTTTCGGAGCGTGAAGGGCTTCTCGCAGAAGACGTGCTTCCCCGCGCCGGCGGCCGCGATCACCTGGGCCGCGTGCAGCGAGTGCGGTGTCGCGAGGACAAGGGCGTCGACTGCCGGATCTGCGAGCAGGGTCTCGAAGCCGTCGGCGAGCCGGAGCTCGTGCGCGCCGGCGAAGGCTTCCACCTCGGGCGTGCGCGTGCGCGTCGCCCCGGCCACGAAGCGGATGACGTCGCTTCGCCCCTGCACGGACTCGACGAGCGTCTTGCCCCACCAACCCATGCCGACGATGGCTGCGTCGATCATCTTCTCTCCCACCCTCACTGGGTTCGGATCAGCGAGTAGCCGGGGTCCGCAGCGAGGCACTCCGCCTCGGGGAGGCCGATCTCTCCCCGCACGATGTTCGCGCCGAGAACGAGCGAGACCATCTTGTAGAAGGCGTGCCGGCGGCTCATCCCCTCGCGGCCCATCCCGCAGTCCGAGCACAGGATCAGCCGCTCGAGGGGAATGTGCTCGAGCGCCAAGCGGGCGAGCTCGGCGACCTCCTCGGGCGACTCCACCTGCAGCGTGTGGTGGTCGATGACGCCGATGCCCACCTTCTTCTCGGTGATGTGCTCGCCGATCGCCTCGAGGTCGAGCGCGTCCGAGCTCTTGACCTCGAAGGTGATGGCGTCGGCGTCGACCTGGTTGAGCAGCTCGAGCGCCGGGGCGTACGACTGCACGGCGGCGAACATGCGCTGCTGCGACGGGTTGCCCCAGCACGTGTGGCACCACACCTCGGTCTTCTCGCGCAGCCCTTTGACCGTGTTGTTGAAGACCTCGAGCATGAACTCCGGGTTGATGACGTCGTCGACGATGCCGCGGGCGGCCAGCAGGTGGATCTGCGGCTCCTCCATCTGGATCACCGCGCAGCCGGCGTCGGCGAGGTCGTGGAGCTCCTCGTTGAAGGCGTCGCTGATCGCCATGATGCGCGACGGCAGGTCTCCGTAGTGGCTGTCCTGCACGGCGAACGCGACGAGCTCCGGCGTCACCGTCCCGAACTTGACCGGCCGCGTGGTCAGGCGCTGAGCGGCCTTCCACATCTCCGCGTACTGCAGCTCGCCGCGCCCCACGGGCCCCACGATCCTGGGCATGACCCTGGCTTCGAGGTAGTCGTGCAGGATGTGGCCGCGCGGAAACGCCAGACCGCCCGCCCCCGCGCGGGCGAGCTTCGGCGATCCGCGCTCGAAGCCGTCCATGTGCTGCGTCGGGTACCGGGTCCAGCTCTGCCCGCCGACGTCGTGGTCGAAGCGGCAGTCCCCGTCGGTGACCACGTCGAGCCCCGCCAGCTCCTGCTCGCGCAGGTAGACGGAGACGGCGTCGACGTACTGCTCGCGGAAGCCGATGTCGACCATGGCGTCCAGGAACGACCGCGTGCCCAGGTTCTCCGTGTACCAGCTCGGGCGCGGCAGCGAGCCGATGATCGTCGTCGGAAGCGTCTTGCCCGCGGTCGCCTTCAGCATGGTCGTCTCTCCTGAGTTGGACGTCGTCGCCGTGCCGTGCCGCAGGATCCTAGCCCGCCCGCGGCTCGAGCTCTCCCTCGCTGGCTCACCAGAGCTCCTTGCTGGCGATGCGCGCCCCCTCGACGAGCGCCTCGAGCTTCGCCCACTGGATGGACGGATGGACCCGCCGGATGAAGGCGCCCTGCGCGAAGCCGCAGTCCGTGCCGCCGATCACGTTGTCGCGGCCGACGAGCCGCGCGAGGCGCGTGATGCGCTCCGCCACGAGCTCGGGGTGCTCGACGACGTTGGTCGAGTGGGTGACGACGCCGGGAATGAGCACCTTGCCTTCCGGCAGGGTCACGTCCTCCCAGAGCCTCCACTCGTGCTCGTGCCGAGGGTTCGCCTGCTCGATCGCGTACGCGCCCGCGTTCACGCGGAGCACGAGGTCGACGATCTCGCGCAGCGGCGGGTCGAAGACGTGCGGGGCATGCCAGCTTCCCCAGCAGACGTGGTAGCGAATCCGCTCCTGCGGAATGCCTCGCAGCGCGTGGTTCAGCGCATCCACCCGCAGCTCGGCCCATCGGCGGTAGTCCTCGACCGAGCCGCCCAACGAGAGGACTGAGTCGTACTCGTGCGCCAGCACGGCGTCGTCGACCTGGAGGAGGAAGCCGGCATCGACGATCCCCTTGTACTCCTCGTGCAGCGCGTCCGCGACCGCCAGCACGAAGTCCTCCTCGGTCGCGTAGTACTCGTTCTGGAGCCAGTACACGCTCGCGGGCGCCACGACCGGCAGGAACGCATCCGTGACGTCGACTCCCTCGAGCGCGGCCCTCAGGTTGGCGATGTCGCGCTGCAAAGCCGAGCTGTCGTAGCGGATCGGCCCCGTGCACGCCCACACCTTCCCCTCGCTCGGGAGCTCGTCGCCCGGCTCGGCGGTCGCCGTCGCCGCCTCCCCCGAGCCGTAGCGAACCATGTTCGCGATCTCGCGAGCGAAGGCGGCGTCATGCTCCGCGTAGAACTCGGGGAACGCCAGACGATCGCGGCTCGGCGGAAGGATGTTGCCCCCCTCGATCGGCACCATGCGCGGCTCGAGTCCGCTCACCCGCTCGTACAGGTACGTGATCCAGCTCGCCTTGCCCATCTCCCCGTCGTCGACGACGTCGATCCCGATCTCGGCCTGGCGCCGGACGACATCAGCCACAGCACTCCGCAAGGTCTCGGAAAACGACTCCTCGTCATACGGCTGGCCGAACTCCATCGCCGCGAGGAACCGCAACAGCTCGGGCGGTCGGATCAAGCTCCCGACATGCGTGGTCAGGATCCTCTCCACATCAACTCCTTTCTCTCCGGCCGCCGTCCATGCGCGCGGTGACCAGGCCGAGGCGGTGCCGCTTTCCATCGTGTGCGCGCCATCGCTTCGCGGAATGTCGAGTATGAATAAACAACGCGCTGGAGCATGTCAACAGGACATCGCCGGCACCGGCTCGCGCCGGTGC
>CAZCIJ010000097.1:0-2763 GCA_964498265.1 uncultured Gaiellales bacterium
TCAAGGAGCCGCTTCAGACCGGTCTGAAGGCGATCGACTCCATGATCCCGATCGGCCGCGGTCAGCGCGAGCTCATCATCGGCGACCGCTCGACGGGCAAGACCGCCATCCTCGTCGACACCATCCTCAACCAGCGGGGCGAAGACGTCGTCTGCGTCTACGTGGCGATCGGCCAGAAGGCCTCGAGCATCGCCCAGGTGTACGAGCGCCTTCGGGAGGAGGGGGCGATGGAGTACACGGTCATCGTCTCGGCTCCGGCCTCCGAGGCGGCGCCCATCAAGTGGATGGCTCCGTACGCCGGCTGCGCGATGGGGGAGTACTTCCTCTACAGCGGCCGCCACGCGCTCTGCATGTACGACGACCTCTCCAAGCAGGCCGTCGCCTACCGCCAGATGTCGCTGCTGCTGCGGCGGCCGCCGGGGCGAGAGGCCTTCCCCGGCGACGTCTTCTACCTGCACTCCCGCCTGCTCGAGCGCGCGTGCAAGCTCTCGGACGACCTCGGCGGAGGGTCGCTCACCGCCCTGCCCGTCATCGAGACGCAGGCGGGGGACGTGTCGGCGTACATCCCGACCAACGTGATCTCGATCACCGACGGCCAGATCTTCCTCGAGGCCGACCTCTTCTACTCGGGCGTCCGCCCGGCGATCAACGTCGGCATCTCGGTCTCGCGCGTCGGCGGCAACGCGCAGACGAGCGCGATGAAGAAGGTCGCGGGGCGTCTTCGCCTCGACCTCGCCCAGTACCGGAACCTCGAGGCGTTCGCACAGTTCGGCTCCGAGCTCGACGAGGTCACGCGCCGGACGCTCGCCCGCGGCGAGCGCATGGTCGCGACGCTCAACCAGCCGCAGTACTCGCCGTGGCCCTTCGAGGAGCAGGTGTGCGCGATCTTCGCCGGCATCCACGGGCACCTGGACGACATCCCCACCGGTCAGGTCCCGAGGTTCCAGGAGGAGCTCCGCGAGCACCTCCGGACGGAAGGCTCCGTGTACAAGGACGTCCGCGAGACCGGCGCCCTCTCGGACGACCTCGAGGAGCGGCTCACCGCGGAGATCACGAAGTTCAAGGAGCGCTTCAACGTCCAAGAGGAGACCGGCCTCCTCAGCGCTGCGGCGTCCTGACGGACGCCGCAGCGGGAGGAGCGAGCCGCGAATGCGCGGTTGTCAGTCGATCGGTGGAGGGGCGGGGCTTACCCCGCCCGGGAAGGCAACAGCCTAGGTGGCTTCTCAGCAGGACCTGAAGCGCAGGATCCGCTCCGTCGGGAACACGCGCAAGATCACGAAGGCCATGGAGCTCGTCGCGGGGGCACGGCTGCGCCGCGCCGAGGCGCGCATCCAGGCGATGCGCCCGTACGCCGAGCGCATGCGCGAGCTCATGATCGGCACCGCGCGAGCCGCCGGCCCGATGACCGGCCGGCTGCCGCTCCTCGAGCAGCGCGCCGAGCAGCGCGGCGCGGCGCTCCTCGCCGTCACGGGTGACCGTGGCCTCGCCGGGCCCTTCAACGCGCAGGTTCTCCGGCGCGCGTTCGCGCTCGAGCGCGACCTGCGCGCGGAGGGGAGAGGAGTCGCCTGGCTCGCCGTTGGCAAGAAGGGTCGCTCGACGCTCTCGTTCCGGCGCTACGACGTCACGCAGGCCTGGGTGGGGTTCACGGACCGCCCCGCCTACCGCGACGCGGCCGAGGTCGCGCACCGCGTTATCGAGCTCTTCACGAGCCGGGAGGTCGACCGCGTCGTCTGCGTCTACAACCGCTATATCTCCCCGCTCACCCAGGTCGTCGAGGCGATCGACCTGCTACCCGTGCCGCGCGAGGTACTCGAGGAAGGCGAGTCCGAGCCGAAGTCCCCGTACGAGATCGCGCTCGAGGGCGACTTCATCTACGAGCCCGAGCCGGAGCAGATTCTCGAGCGGCTGCTTCCCGCCTACGTCGAGACGACGATCTACCGGGCGCTGCTCGAATCCGCCGCGTCGGAGCTCGGTGCGCGCATGACCGCCATGCGCAACGCATCGAAGAACGCCGAGGAGCTCATCGAGCGGCTCACGCTCGACATGAACCGCGCCCGCCAGGCCGAGATCACGCAGGAGATCCTCGAGGTCGTCGCCGGCGCGGACGCGCTCGAGTACGGCTAGCTCGAGACCCGAGAGCCCATGTGCCCACGCGTGCTACGTTACGGCACGTGGACAGGATCGGGATACGCGAGCTGCGGAACTCCACCACGCGCGCAGTGCGCCGGGCGATGGCCGGGGAGCGCATCGTCATCACGATCGGCGGCGTTCCCGCCGCGCAGCTGGGGCCCCTGAACGAGGGGACCGGGGCAGCGACGGTGGAGGACCTCGTCGCCGCGGGCCTCCTACGGCGACCCCACACGTCTGCGCCTCCGCCGCCACCCCGTCCGGTTCGCCCGCCCGGCGGCCCGACATCGACTCAGATCCTCCGTGAGCATCGCGAGCGCTGATGCTCGTGCTCGACACGTCGGCGCTCGTGAAGCGCTACGTCGAGGAGGAGGGGACCGCGGACGTCCTCGAGCGCATGGAGGCCGACGGGGAATGGTGCGCCTCCGCGCTGTGTCTGGCCGAGACCCAGGTGACGCTGTGTCACCTCGGCTTCGACGACGCGGCTCGGCGTGAGCTCACGGCACGGGTCCTCACCGACTGGGAGCGCTTCCTGGTGGTCCCCCTGGACGACCTCTGTCTGGCCCGGGCGGTCGAGATCGGCTGCACCCACCGGATCCGCACGCTCGACGCGATCCATCTCGCAGCGGCCGACCG
>CAZCIJ010000097.1:2773-8069 GCA_964498265.1 uncultured Gaiellales bacterium
GCGCGCTCCCTCGGGCTCGCGACCTCGTGATCCGCCCGGCGGGCGTGCGTCCGAGACGCGCGAGCGCCTCCTTCGCGAAAGCACCCTCGGGCGCTACAGTTCGCCCGTCATGCACGCCGGGGGAGCGACGTGACAGCAGTCAGCGAACTCGAGCGCGGGCCCGCCGACGCGACCGGCATCCACGGCGCCGTCCAGGGGAAGTCCCCGCGCCAGCTCTTCTGGGAGCGCTTCCGCAGCGACAAGGCCGCGATCGCCAGCCTCGTCTTCATCGTGCTCCTCGCCCTCGTCGCGATCTTCGCCGGCCTCATCGCGAACGCGATCGGGCACGGGCCGAACGAGCTCTTCCAGTCGGAGACGCTGGACGAGTTCGGTCTGCCGGAGGGCCCTTCATCGGCCTTCTGGTTCGGGGCCGACCAGTCCGGGCGCGACGTCTTCGTGCGCGTGCTCTACGGGGCGCGCACGTCGCTGCTCGTCGCCCTCGTGGCGACGGGATTCGCCGTGCTCATCGGCGTCGTCGTCGGGCTCGTCGCAGGCTACTTCCGGGGCGTGACCGACACGATCATCTCGCGCTCGATCGACATGATCCTGGCAATGCCGCTGCTCCTCTTCGCGATCGGGATCGTCGCCTCCTGCGGCGTCTCGAGGGAGGGGTGCTTCGGCGGGCTCATCAAGCCCGGTCTCGGGCTTGTCATCTTCATCATCGCCATCTTCAGCTGGCCGTACATCGCCCGCATCGTCCGCGGCAACGTGCTCTCGATCCGGGAGAAGGAGTTCATCGAGGCCGCGCGCTCGGTCGGTGCGGGCAACGTCCGGATCATGTTCCGCGAGGTCCTCCCGAACCTCGTCGCGCCGATCATCATCTACGCGACCCTCCTGATCCCGAGCAACATCCTCTTCGAGGCGGCGCTCTCGTTTCTCGGCCTCGGGGTTCCGCAGGACACTCCGTCGTGGGGACAGATGCTGTCCGACGCATCGGGCGTGTTCGACATCGCGTGGTGGCTGATGCTCTTTCCCGGCCTGTTCCTCGTCGCGACGACGCTCGCCTTCAACCTCCTGGGCGACGGCCTGCGCGACGCGCTCGACCCGCGGACCGAGCGCTGAGCAGCCATGCGCCCGCTAACTCCCGGCCGCTTCGACCGTCCACCAGAGAGGAGTAGAGTCACGCGCGGGCCGCGTCACAGGGGAGGCGACCTGCTCAACGCAAGGAGGGGGGTAGACGTGACACGACGGGGACTTGCAGCACTTGCCATCGCAGCGGCCGTTGCGCTGCTGGCCGTGCTCGCCGCCGGCTGCGGCGGTGGAGACGAGGAGGAGGCGGCGCCGGAGACCACGGCGCCGGCCGAGACGGCCGCCGGAGGCGAGACCGCCGCCGGCGGCGAGACGGCCGCCGCCGCCGAGGGCGAGGCCCAGCCGGGCGGCACCTACCGCGTCGACGTCGAGACGTCCTTCGACTTCACAGCCGACTTCGACCCGACGGCCGAGTACACATCGATCGCCTGGAGCTTCTACAACCTCATGCTGCGCAAGCTCATGAGCTGGCCGCTCACGGCCGGCGATGCCGGCAACGAGATCGTGCCGGATCTCGCCGCCGACTACCCGGAGGTGTCCGAGGACGGCCTGACCTATACGTTCACGCTCAAGGACGGCATCCGCTTCGGGCCGCCCGTGAGCCGCGAGATCACCTCCCAGGACGTCAAGTACGCCTTCGACCGGCTCGCGACCCCCGACATCGGGAGCTTCGGCTACCCGCTGTACTACGAGGTGATCGAGGGCTTCACCGACGTCGCCGAGGGCAACGCGGACACGGTCTCCGGCATCACGACGCCCGACGACAAGACGATCGTCTTCCAGCTCACGGAGCCGACGGGCGACTTCCTGAACCGCGTGGCGATGCCCGCGACGGCGCCGCTCCCCGAGGAGGTCGCGAGCTGCTTCACCGAGGCCGGAGGCTACGGCCGCTACGTCGTCTCGACCGGCCCGTACATGATCGAGGGCTCCGACCAGCTCGACGCGACGAGCTGCGACACGCTGCAACCCATCTCGGGCTACAACCCCGAGGCGCACCTGCTGCTCGTGCGCAACCCCGACTACGACCAGACGACGGACGACATCCGCCTCAACTACCCCGATCGGTTCGAGTTCCGGATCAACTCGAACAACCAGGACTGCTTCGACAAGACCCTCGCGAACCAGATCGAGGACAACATCTGCAGCGAGACCGGAGCCATCATCCGGCCGTACGTCGAGAACGAGGACCTCAGGGACAACCTGAAGGCCTTCAACGACGACAGCGTCTTCTACCTGTCGATGAACCTGAGCCAGCCGCCGTTCGACGACGTCCACGTGCGCAAGGCCGTGAACCTCGTCATCGACAAGACCGCGCTCCGGCGCGGCTGGGGCGGCGAGTTCGTGGGCGACATCGCAACCCACGTCCTCACGCCGTCCCTTACTCCTGCGGAGCTCGAAGGCTACGACCCGTACCCCTCGCCGGACTACTCCGGCGACGTCGAGGCCGCGGTGGACGAGATGCGGCAGTCGAAGTACGACACGGACGGCGACGGCCTGTGCGACGCGCCCGAGTGCAAGGGCGTGCGCAACATCATGGGCAACCAGGAGCGCGACCGCACGATGGTCCCCGTCATCGAGGAGGGGCTGGCGAAGATCGGCATCGAGATGGAGACCCGCACGCTCGACGATCCTTACCAGTTCATCTTCACGCCGTCCGAGCAGGTGCCCTTCACGGGCACGGCGGGCTGGGGCAAGGACTACCCGGACGCGTTCACCTACTTCCTCTACCTGTTCGACGGACGAACGATCACGCCCGAGTTCTCCTACAACGAGCCGCTCGTCGGGCTCACACCGGAGCAGGCGGAGGAGATCGGCATCGCGTACCCCGAGGGCGGCGTCCCGAGCATCGACGCCGACATCGACGCGTGCATCGCCATCGAGAACGCCGAGGAGCGCGTCGCCTGCTGGGGTGACCTCGACAAGAAGCTGATGGAAGAGGTCGTTCCCTGGGTGCCGTGGCTCTGGCGCTTCTACACGAACACGATCAGCGACGCCGTGACGAGGTGGGACTTCGACCAGTCGACGGGCATGCAGGCCTGGCCGCAGGTCGCCGTCGACCCATCCAAGCAGGCTTAACGAACGACCGGTGGGGCCGTCCGCCTGGGCGGCCCCACCGGGCCAGGAGCAGCCAGGAGCGGGTTCTGAGAGGGTGAGCTAGCTGGGGGCCTACATCGTCCGGCGGCTGATCTGGGCGGTGATCGTCGTCCTCCTCGTGACGCTGCTCACCTTCCTCATCTTCTACGTGATGCCCCCGGGCGACCCGGCCATCCGCTTCGCGGGCAGGGCGCCGACGGCGGAGACGATCGCCGCCGTCCGCGATCGCTTCGGGCTCGACGAACCGTGGTACGACCAGTACTGGCTCTTCCTCAAGAACCTCGTCACCGGCGACGAGTTCGGCTGGCCGGGCCTCGGCTACTCCTACGACACCCGTGTACCGGTAAAGGACGAGCTGCTCGACCGGCTGCCGCGAACGATCTTCCTCGCCGTCGGGGCGGCCATCGTCTGGGTGATCGTCGGCGTCCTCATCGGCGTGATCTCGGCCATCAAGCGCGGCACCATCCTGGACCGCCTGACGATGGGGTTCGCCCTCTTCGGCGTGTCGGCGCCGGTCTTCTGGCTCGGCCTCGTCGCCCTCTACCTCTTCGCCGACACGGGGGGCGGGCCGGAGTGGCTCCAGTTTCTCCCGGGTACCGGCTACGTGCCGTTCGACGAGAGCCCGAAGGACTGGTTCCTCCATCTCGTTCTGCCGTGTCTCGTGCTCGCGCTCCTGTACGCGGCGTTCTACGCGCGCATGGTCCGCGGCAACCTCATCGACACGATGGGCGAGGACTACATCCGCACGGCTCGAGCGAAGGGCCTGAGCGAGCGGCGCGTCGTCCTCAAGCACGGGCTGCGCTCAAGCCTGACGCCGGTCGTGACGATGTTCGGGATGGACGTCGCTCTGCTGATCGGCGGGGCGGTGATCACCGAGACCGTCTTCAACTGGCAGGGGGTGGGCTCCTGGGTGCTCACGGCCACGTTCAACAGCAACCTGCCCGTTGTCGTCGGCGTCGTCGTGGTTGCCGCCGTCGCCGTCGTGATCATGAACCTCATCGTCGATCTCGTGTACGCGTGGCTCGACCCGCGGGTGAGGTACGCGTGAGCCCCGCCGGCGAGCCCCTGCTCGAGGTCAGGGGGCTCAGCGTGCGCTTCCCGACGCCCGACGGCCTCGTCAGGGCGGTCGACGGCCTCTCGTTCACCTTGCATCGGGGAGAGACCCTCGGGATCGTCGGCGAGTCCGGCTCGGGCAAGAGCGTCACCAACCTCTCCATCCTGGGGCTCGTGAACCGCAAGCGCGCGCAGGTCGACGGGGAGGCGCTGTTCGGGGGGCGCGACCTGCTCAAGGCCTCGAACGAGGAGCTGCGCCGGATCCGGGGCAAGGAGATCGCGATGATCTTCCAGGACCCCTTCGCCTGCCTCCATCCCATGTACCGAGTCGGCGACCAGATCGTCGAGGCGATTCGCGTGCACGAGACGATGCCGAAGAAGCAGGCTCAGGAGCGCGCGATCGACCTGCTAGGACAGGTCGGCATCCCGAACCCGCGCGAGCGCGTGCGTGACTACCCGCACCAGTACTCGGGCGGCATGCGCCAGCGTGCGATGATCGCGATGGCGCTCGTCAACAACCCCGACGTCCTGATCGCTGACGAGCCCACGACCGCGCTCGACGTCACGGTCCAGGCCCAGATCCTCGAGCTCATCGACCGCGTCAAGCGGGAGTTCGACGTCGGCGTGATCCTGATCACGCACGACCTCGGCGTGGTCGCGCAGGTGGCGCAGACGGTGCTGGTCATGTATGCCGGCCGCGCGACGGAGTGGGGCGAGGCTCGCGAGATCTTCGCGCGGCCCCTGCACCCGTACACCTGGGGCCTGCTCGAGTCGATCCCGCACGTCGGGGAGAAGCGAGCCTCGAGGCTCGTCCCCATCGAGGGCTCGCCTCCGTCGCTGATCTTCGTCCCGCCGGGGTGCCCGTTCCACCCGCGCTGCCCGCACCGGTTCGCTCCCTGCGACACCGAGCGCCCAGAGCTCCGCGACCGTGGCGGAGGGCACCCGGATGCGTGCCACCTCGGGCCCGACGACAAGCGCCGGCTGTGGAGCGAGCGGCAGGCCACGCGGCTGCGGGTGGCGGTGTGACCGAGGTCGCGCCGCAGACGGCAGCGCAGGCGCAGGCCGGCCGGCGCGGCGAGCC
>CAZCIJ010000097.1:8079-10267 GCA_964498265.1 uncultured Gaiellales bacterium
GTCGAGGTCGAGCACCTGACGAAGCGCTTCCCGATCACCAAGGGCCTGCTGCAGCGCAAGGTGGCGGAGGTGCGGGCCGTCGAGGACGCGAGCTTCACCATCGGCCGGGGCGAGACGCTCGGGCTCGTCGGCGAGTCCGGCTGCGGGAAGTCGACGACGGCTCGGCTCATCCTCAAGCTCCTCGACCCGACGAGCGGCACGATCCGCTTCGACGGTCAGGACATCAGCTCGTACCGCTGGCGACAGATGCGGCCGCTGCGCCGGGAGATGCAGATGGTCTTCCAGGATCCGTACTCGTCGCTGAACCCTCGCCATACGGTCAGCCAGATCATCGGGGCGCCGTTCTCGATCCACAAGACGCCGGGCTCGACGAAGTCGAAGGTGCAGGACCTGATGAGCCGCGTCGGTCTGAACCCCGAGCACTACAACCGCTATCCGCACGAGTTCTCGGGCGGTCAGCGCCAGCGCATCGGCGTCGCCCGTGCCCTCGCGCTCTCGCCGAAGCTCATCGTCTGCGACGAGCCCGTGTCGGCGCTTGACGTGTCGATCCAGGCTCAGATCCTCAACCTGCTGCTGAGCCTGCAGCAGGACTTCGACCTCACGTACCTCTTCATCTCGCACGACCTCGGCGTCGTCCGCCACGTCTCCGACCGGATCGCCGTCATGTACCTGGGGCGCATCGTCGAGCTCGGGCCTGCCGACGACGTCTACACGAGCCCCAAGCATCCGTACACGGCTGCGCTGCTGTCGGCCGTGCCGAGAGGCGACCGGAACGGAGACGGCCGTGCCGACCGGATCGTGCTCACGGGAGACGTTCCTTCGCCGGCCGATCCGCCCTCCGGGTGCCCGTTCCATCCGCGCTGTCCGAAGGCGCGGCTCGTCGCGGGCGGTCCCGACGCGGTGCCGGAGTCCTGCCGCGACGACCCCCCCGAGCTTCGGCTGGCCGCGCGCGGCCATCTCGTCTCCTGCTGGTACCCGCTCGAGCCCGGGGAGGAGCTCCGCCCGCTTGCGGGCGCGTGACGCCGATGCCGTTCCAGCCGACGTTCATCGCGAGCCACGTCTGACACCTCGACGGCGCCGCCCGGGTGGCGGCAGGCCTTCGTGGGGCGAGGCGGCAGCGCCTCGCCGGCCGGCCCCTGAGCTTGAGCGCGCTGCTGACAGGTGGGGGACCCCTAACCTTCGCTTCCAGGTATCGTCGCAAGGGGTAGGGATGGCAGGCGAGGGTATCGAACGTGAGCGCGGCTGCAGCCGCGCACGAGAGTGGGCCTCCTTGTGTGCGGATGGGCAGCTCTCCGAGCTCGAGCGTCTGCTTCTCCGCCGTCACCTCGCCCGCTGTCCGTCGTGCCGTGCATTCGCGGACGAGCTCACCTTCGCGACACGCCTCATTCGCGACACGCCGCTCGAGCAGCCCTCGCGGCGTCTCCAGCCGGCGGCCCGCCCTGCGCGCTCCCGCCGTCCCCGGTACCGTCTCGCCTTCGCGACTGCGCTCCTCGCTCTGACGGCCACCGCCGGCGGCCTCCTCGGCAGCTTCCTCGGCGGCGGCAGCAGCCAGAGCCCGGCGCCCATCCCAGCCCCGACCGAGGTGGCCGTCGTGCCTCAGACGGGTACGACCCCGTTGCCGCAGGTTCCGGCCGAGCCGTCCGGCGGCAACGTCTAGCGCTCCGCTTCGCGGAGCGCTAGCACTGCGGCACCGCGGCGATGTCGTCAACTAGTGTTCTCGGTCATGACAGTGACCGAGAACACCGGGAAGATCGTCGAGATCAAAGGCGTCGTCGTCGACGCCGTCTTTCCCGAGCGCATGCCCGAGATCTACCACGCGCTCCGGATCCTCGTCCCCGAGGAGTCGGGCCGCCCTGCCGTCGACCTCGTCGCCGAGGTGCAGCAGCATCTGGGCGACGACACCGTCCGAGCGGTCGCGATGGACTCGACCGACGGCATCCCTCGGGGGGCGGACGTCATCGACACGGGGGCGCCGATCACGGTGCCCGTCGGGGACGCGACGCTCGGGCGTCTCTTCAACGTGCTCGGCGACACGATCGACCGGCGCCCCGAGAAGGTCGAGGCGAAGGAGCGCTGGCCGATTCACCGCGAGCCGCCCACCTTCGAGGATCTCAAGGCGACGCTCGAGATCTTCGAGACCGGCATCAAGGTCATCGACCTGCTCGCGCCCTACGTGAAGGGCGGCAAG
>CAZCIJ010000098.1:0-10264 GCA_964498265.1 uncultured Gaiellales bacterium
GGCCCCGGCGAGCTCCGTGCGCGAGGGGACGATGTACAGGTTGCGGAAGCGGGTCGCATGGACGACGTGCTCGAGCGAGGCGCCGTCGAGAAGGTCGTAGGAGGAGGTCCCGTTGGTGCGCTCGCCGAGCCCCGAGGTCGCGTTGGCTTGCGGGTCGAGGTCGATGACGAGCGTCGTCTCGCCCGCCTCGGCCAGGCAGGCCGCCAGGTTCACCGCGGTCGTCGTCTTCCCGACGCCGCCCTTCTGGTTCACCACCGCGTAGACCCCGCCCGTCACCCCACCGAGTGTATTTCCCTGGTCGGAGGACAACTCCTCCTTCGAGGGCAGCTCGGCGGGTCGCCGAAGCGGCGAGCCGGCACTCAGGCCAGCGGTCGCTTGCGGGCGGCGCCGGGCCGGCGCGGAAACCGCTCCGGCGTGGGGCCGAGCTTGCGGAACATGAGCAGCCGCCGGACCGCCGCCCCCGCGATCGGGAGCACTTCCGGGCCTGCCGCCGAGAGCTGCCGCGCAACGGAGTCGAGACTCATCGCGACGGCGCCGGCATAGAGGACGAAGATCCCGCCTGGTCGCACGAGCGGCAGGCACCATTCCACCGCGACCGCGGGTGGCGCGAGACCTCGTGCCAGAGCGACGGCGTACGCGTCCCGGCCCTGGCCCCGCGCGTGCCGCTCGGCTCGCTCGCACACGACGGCGACGTTCGGGAAATCGGCCGCGACGGCCTCGAGCAGCTCGCACTTCTTCCGCGAGGACTCGAGGAGCGAGACGGCCAGGTCCGGGCGCGCGGCGGCGATCGCGAGCCCGGGTGAGCCGCCTCCCGACCCCACGTCGATCACCGGCCCCTCACGCACGAGCGGCAGCGCGGTGAGAGCGTCCTCGACGTGGAGGCGCCGAGCTTCCTCAAGCTCGGTGACCGCCGTGAGCCCCGGCGTCGTGATCAGCAGCTCGAGCCACCGCTCGAGCCGAGGGTCACGGCGGGGTGTCACCGGGAGGCGCGACGACGACGTGCCTGTTCGGCTCCGCCCCCTCACTCGACGTGACGACGTCGGACCGTTCCTTGAGGTAGACGTGGACGATCTTCCGCTCGCTCGCCGTCATCGGATCAAGGGAGACCGCTCGTCCCGTGGACAGGGCCCGGGCTGCCGCTCGGTCCGCGAGCGCTTCGAGGGCGGCCCGCCGCCGGTCTCGGTATCCGGCCGCGTCGAGCACGACGTCGACCCGCTCGCCCGGCGCCCGCGAGACCACGGCGTTCGCGAGGTACTGAAGAGCGTCGATCGTCTGGCCGTGTTTGCCGATGACAAGGCCGAGATCGCGGCCGGAGAACGTGCCGACGAGGGTGCTGCCCTCCTCGGTGATCGCGAGCGACACGTCGATCTCCAGGCCCGCTCGCACCTCTTCGAGAAGCTCGCGCAGCCGGTCGGCGGCCGGCGTCGCCGGGTCGTGAGCGCGCGGAGGAGACGGCGCCGGCCCATGAGTCGGCCGGCCGCCCGCGACCCGCGCCAAGACGCGAGCCGGAACGAACCCCACTCCGAGCAGGCCGCGCTCGCCCTCGGAGAGCACCACGAACTCGACGCTCGACTTCTGCAGTCCGGGGAAGCGGCGCTCGAGCTCGCGCAGCGCGGTCCACTTCGCCTCTCCGACGGTCTCTCCGGTCGCCTCGATCTCCGCCTCTCCGCCGCCCTCTCCAGGCGAGGTCGTCTCCACGTCGCTCACCGCCGAGCTCGCGAGCTCTTCTTCTTCCGTCGCCGGACCGGGCGCGGCTGGCCGCCCGGCTCGGCGGCAGGCTTGGCCGTCGCCGAGGGCTTCGGGCGAGGAGATTTCGTCGCCCCGCTTGGGGCCTCTCGAGGAGGCGTGCGACTGGTGCGCTTCGGGAGCTCGACGGGTACGCGCGGGAACATCCGCCGGGTGACGATCCCCTGCCCGGTCGTCCAGAGGTTCGTCGTCACCCAGTAGATCATGAGGCCCACCGGGAAGCGGATGATGAAGGGGATGAACACGAACGGCAGGATCATGAACAGCACCTTCTGCGCCTGGGACTGAACCGCCGTCGACATGAGCAGGAACGAGGTCAGCTGACTGGCCACGTAGACGGCGAGCAGCACCCAGCCTGACCAGTGCGCGTTGACGTCCTCGGTGATGTTCGGTACGAGGCCGTTCAGGAAGTCGAGCGTGGACGCGGGATACTGCGGAAAGACCTCGCGCTCGAAGTCGCGCAAGACGTAGAAGAGCGCGATGAAGATCGGGATCTGGAAGACGATCGGGAGGCACGAGGCGGCCGGGTTGACCTTGTTCTCCCGATAGAACTTCATCACCTCTTCGTTGAGGCGCTGCTTGTCGTGCTTGTACTTCTCCTGCAGCGCCTTCAGCTGCGGCGCGTGCTGCGCGAGCTTCTGCATGGAGCGGATCTGCTTGATCGCGAGCGGGAGGAGAACGATCCTCACCATCACCGTGAGCACGACGATCGCCCATGCCCACGTCAGGCCAATGGAGCCGTGCAGCCACTCGAGGATGCTCGTGAGCGGCTCCTCGATGGGGCTGAGGATGCCCGCGAGCACGCTCATGCCAGCCGCCTAGTCCGGAAGAGGCGCTGATCCTCGGCGCGATCGACTCCTCCGTGGCTCCAGGGGTTGCACCTCGCAAGACGCCATGCCGCGAGGACGCCGCCCCTCAGCAGACCGTAGCGCCGCATCGCGTCGATCGCGTACTGCGAGCACGTCGGCTCGAACTTGCAGCAGGGGGCGCCGGGCACGCCGCCCAGGCTCTTCAGAAGCGGCCCCACCGTCACGCGGTAGAGACGGACGAGAGCGATTCCCGCGGCGCTCACGGCCCGCTCGCCCTCTGGGTCGGCCGGGACAGGTCGACGATCTCGCGCACGCGCTCGACGAGCCAAGCGAACCCTCGGCTCTCCGCGGCCTCCGCCAGACCAGGGCGGGCGACGAGGACGAAGTCGCGGCCCGGCGGCACGTCGGCCGCGACCGCGTCGAACGCCGCCCGCAGGCGGCGCTTGACGCGGTTTCGCTCGACGGCCCCTCCGATCTGCCGGGAGACGGCGAGACCGACCCGTGGATGCCCGTCCGGCGTGGAGTCGTCCTCTTGAGGGAACGTGTACAGCACCAGGTAGCGAGTGGACACCGACCTCCCGCGACGGTAGACGGCGTCGAAGTCCCGCGAGCGCGAGAGGCGGTGGCGACGTCTCATCGGCGCCCAGGCGGTGAGCTCAGGCCGACAAACGCTTGCGACCCTTCGCGCGCCGTCGCTTGAGAATGGCCCGTCCGGCCCGCGTGGACATCCGCGCACGAAAACCGTGCCTTCGCTTCCGGCGGCGAACGTTCGGCTGATAGGTACGCTTCATCCGGCAGAGGTCAGCCGGCCGCGAGACCGGCTGCAGGCCAGTATAGAGGACGCTCTCAACGACCTGTGCGACGGTCTCTTGGGGACGAAGCAATCCACAGCCTCGATCCCGTTGGCCGCGCGGCATCCGATTGGAAATCCACAACTGTGGAGAGCGCTGTGGATAGCATAAAAGACCTGCTCGCAGCACGCTTTTTGTGCTGCCCCGCGTCATCGTGCGCCGTTTGAGCGCCCTCGGGGGCACTGCTATGATCCCGCTTCCTCAGAGCCAGGGGAGGGGTGGCTACGGCATCGGTAGAGCATGGCCTGGAACCGAGCGCAGAGTCGGTGTGGTCCCGAATCTCGACCCGGATCCGCGAGAACCTCACGGATCAAACCTTCGCCTCCTGGTTCAGCGACCTTCGGGCGGTCGAGCTCACAGGCGACTCGCTCCTCGTCTCTGCGCCGAACGACTTCACCCGCACGTGGATCGAGGAGCACTTCCGAGGGCTGCTCAACAACGCCACCCGTGAGGTCGCGGGCGACGGTGCATCCGTCCGCCTCACCGTGCTCGAGACGCCTCCCGTCGAGCTCGTCCGGGAGCCGGAGGTCCGGCGCTCCGACGGCCTCAACCCGAAGTACACGTTCGACACCTTCGTCATCGGCTCGTCGAACCGCTTCGCTCACGCCGCCGCGCTCGCAGTCGCCGAGGCGCCTGCAAAGGCCTACAACCCGCTCTTCATCTACGGCGGCACCGGTCTCGGGAAGACGCACCTTCTCCAGGCCATCGCCGCGTACGTCGGGCAGCACTCGCCCCGGCTCTCGAGCCGCTACGTGACCAGCGAGACGCTCACCAACGACTTCATCAACTCGATTCGAGAGAAACGCGTCGAGGCCTTCAAGCAGCGCTACCGCCACTACGACGTCCTCCTCGTCGACGATATCCAGTTCCTCGAGCACAAGGAGCGCATCCAGGAGGAGTTCTTCCACACCTTCAACACGCTCTACGAGGCGGGCCGTCAGATCATCCTGTCGTCGGATCGCCCGCCGCGAGACATCGCGACGCTCGAGGAACGCCTGCGCTCACGGTTCGAGTGGGGACTCATCGTCGACATCCAGCCTCCCGACCTCGAGACGCGTATCGCCATCCTCAGAAAGAAGGTCACGACCGACGGCATCCACGTGCCCGACGCGCAGCTCCTGACCTTCATCGCCGGCCGGATCTCGACGAACATCCGCGAGCTCGAGGGCGCGCTCACGCGGGTGGTCGCCTTCTCCTCGCTCACCGGCAGGCCGATGTCCGTCGACCTCGCGCAGGAGGTGCTCGAGGACGTCTTCCCGCAAGGCGAGCCGCCTCAGATCTCGATTGAGCGCATTCAGGAGGTCGTCTCGGATCGCTTCGGCATCTCGGTGCAAGAGCTCGTCGGCCAGCGCCGATCGCGCGCGGTCGTCTACCCGCGGCACGTCGCGATGTATCTCTGCCGCGAGCTCACCGACAGCTCGCTTCCGAAGATCGGCGACCGGTTCGGCGGTCGCGATCACACGACTGTCATCAACGCTACGTCGAACATCACGAAGATGATCCGGGAGGACCGGGGCGTGTACAACCTTGTCCAGGAGCTCACGGCCCGTGTAAAACAAGTCCGCTGACCTGTGGACGGCGGGGAGGACGAGCACCACAGCCCACGACGCCGCTGCGCCACCCACAAGCCTGTGGAGAGGTCGCGCCGGCAGTACACACCCACGAGCCCGCTCGGCAAGGGAGCCTGGCGCTGTCCTCCCCGCCGTCCACACTCCCTATGACTACAACGATGTTCTTCTTCTCATAACGTACGTCATGACAACTGAGGTTCTCGCTACCGAGACGTTGAAGCTGTCCTGCTCACGCGACGAGCTCGCGCACGCCCTGGGGCTCGTCGGGCGTGCCGTCTCGACGCGGGCCTCGGTTCAGATCCTGAGCGGGATCTCTCTTCGCGGGAGAGAGGCGAGGCTCGAGCTGGCGGCAACCGACATGGAGATGTCGTTACGGACGTCGATCGGCGTCGAGATGGAGGAGGACGGTGCCGTGGTGGTGCCCGGCCGGCTACTGGGCGACATCGTGCGATTGCTTCCGCCGGGGGAGCTCCACCTCGAGTACAAGGTCGAGGACGGGATGGTCGTGCTGACCGCCGGTTCCTCGTCGTATCGTCTGAACACGTACGCGGTGGACGACTTCCCACGCCTGCCGGCTGTGGGACAGGAGCAGCTGCTCGCTCTCGACCGCGAGGCCCTCCTGGAGACTGTGGCGAAGGTCGGGCGTGCCGCGTCACGCGATGAGTCAAGGCCGGTGCTTACCGGCATCCTCGTGCGGCTCGAGGGCCAGACGCTGACCATGGCCGCGACGGATTCCTACCGGCTAAGCGTCAAGGAGACCGCGTTGCCGGTGCCTTCGGAACGAGAGTTCGAGGCCATCGTGCCGGCGCGTGCCCTCACCGAGGTCGGGAGGATCGCGCAAGCCAGCACGGCCGACACGCTTCTCCTCGACGGCCAGGGGAACCAGGTGGTCTTCGGGATCGACGACGTGTGGCTCAGCGCGAGGCGCATCGACGGCCAGTTCCCCAACTACCGGCAGCTTCGACCGGAGAGCTTCGAGGTGGAGATGAGGCTGCCGCGGGTCGAGTTGCTCGACGCGGTGCGTCGCGCAGGCGTTCTCGCGCAGCGGAACTCGCCGCTACGGCTTCGCTTCGAGGACGGGAGCCTCACCATCCAGGCTCACACGCAGGACGTCGGTGAGGCGCGCGAGACGCTCCCGATCGCATACTCCGGCGACGTGCTCGAGATCGGCTTCAATCCGGACTTCCTCCGCGACGGGCTCGAGTCCGTCATGGAGGACGACGTGCGTCTGCGCCTCATCAGCCCGCTGCGGCCGGGGCTCATCAGCGGCGCAGGCGAGGATTTCTGGTACTTGATCATGCCCATCCGGCTCGCGGGCTGATCGTCACGAGGCTCGCGCTTCGGGAGTTCCGGTCCTACAGCCGTCAGGACCTTGCTCTCGATCCCGGTCTGACGGCGATCGTGGGAGAGAACGGCGCCGGCAAGACGAACCTGCTCGAGGCTCTTCACCTCGGGACGCAGGGGTACTCGCTGCGAACGCGGCAGGAAGGCCGGGCCGTCCGTTTCGGCGCGCCGTCCGCGCGGGTCGAGGTCGCGGGCGCGACTGGGGGGGGAGTGCCGTTCGAGGCCGACGTGACCGTGGATGCCGCCGGCGGGAAGCGAATTCGAGTCGACGGCGCGACCGTGGCTGGGGCCGAGCCGCTCCGCCGGCGCTTCCCCGTGCTCGCGTTCACGCCCGACAGGCTCGCCGTCGTGAAGGGCGGCCCCGCCGTCCGCCGGACGTACCTGGACCGGACCCTCGGGCGGACCCTTCCTGCTCGAAGCAGCGTTCCTGCGGAGTATGCACAGGCGCTCGCTCAGCGGAACGCTGCGCTGCGCCGCGTACGAGACGGGCTCTCGTCGCCGAGGGCGCTTGCGCCGTGGGACGAGACGCTCGTCGCGCTGGCGGGGGCGCTGGAGGATGCACGGACGGCGACGGTCGCGGCGCTGGCCCGGCCGTTCGCCGGTATCGCTTCGGCGCTGGGGCTGGAGGCTGCGGAGCTGAGGTACGACTCCGAGCCGCTCACGGCCGAGATGCTGGCGGCCCGCCTCGAGCGTGACGTGGGACGTGGAGTGACGACTGCCGGGCCTCATCTGCGTGACCTCGGGATCGAGGCAGGGGGCCGTGAGCTGCGCGCCTTCGGCTCGCAAGGCGAGCAGCGGCTAGCCGTGCTCGCCTTGCTGATTGCCGAGGCTGTGGTGCTCGAGGACGTCGCGAGTGAGCCTCCGGTGCTGTTGCTCGACGACGTGCTGAGCGAGCTGGACGGGGCACGCCGCTTGGTGCTCGTCCGCTGCATTCCGGCCGGCTGCCAGACGTTCGTGACGGCCACGAGCCTGCGCGCGCTGCCCGAGAGCGTGGAGCCGTCGGCCGTGATCGACGTCGTGCCGGGCCGGGCCGCGCGGCGATGAGCGCCAGAGGGTTCTCCTCCCTTCCTGATCCGCTGGGTCTGAGCGTCCGGCGCGAGCTCGACCGGCTCGGGGCGGGAAGCGCCGCGGGCGCGAGTCTCGCTGAGCTCGTCGGAGCCTGGCCTGCGGCCGTCGGCGCGGAAGTGGCGAGGAATGCGTGGCCCGCTCGCCTGGGGCGTGACGGGACGCTGACCGTCCATACGAGCTCGAGCGCTTGGGCGTTCGAGCTCGGCCAGCTCGAGGCGACGGTGCGCGAGCGTCTCGGAAGACGCGCGCCGAAGCGGCTCCGGTTCGTCGTCGGTCCTCTTCCAGAACCGGCCGAGGCTGTGAAGAGAACCGAACAACTCACGCGCACGCCTGCTCCCGCGGACTGGGAGCTCGGCGCCGAGATCGCCCGTGAGATCGAGGATCCACGCCTGCGCGAGCTCGTCGCGAGGGCTGCGGCCACCGCAGCTGCCGCGGACCGCTTCCGCCCGGAGACGACCGGTCGTTCTGATACACTTGGTTATGTGTAAATCCCTGCAAGTTGCAGGGCTTTTTCTATGAGCGCGCCGAGCTATACCGCAAAGGACATCACCGTTCTCGAGGGACTCGAGCCCGTGCGTCTGCGCCCGGGCATGTACATCGGGTCCACCGGTTCCCGCGGCCTGCACCACCTCGTCTACGAAGTCGTGGACAACGCGGTCGACGAGGCCCTGGCCGGGCGCAACGAGCTCGTCGAGGTGACGATCCACCCAGACAACTCGGTGACCGTTCGCGATGCGGGGCGGGGAATTCCCGTCGACGTCATCGAGGAGCAAGGGCTGTCCGCGCTCACGGTCGTCCTGACGAAGCTGCACGCGGGCGGGAAGTTCGGCGGCCAGGGGTACAAGGTCTCAGGCGGCCTGCACGGCGTCGGCGTGTCGGTCGTGAACGCGCTCTCGGAGTGGCTGGTCGCCGAGGTGCGACGCGACGGGAAGGTGCACCGGCAGGAGTTCGCCCGGGGTGAGCCACAGGACGGCATGCAGGTCGCCGGGAAGGTCGCGAAGGGCGACACGGGGACGACGATCTCGTTCCTGCCCGACTCGGAGGTCTTCGAGGAGACCGAGTTCTCCGCGGCGACGCTCTCGCAGAGGCTCCGCGAGACGGCCTTCCTCACGCGGGGGCTGAGAATCGTGCTCCGCGACGAGCGCGCCGGCGGCAAGACCGAGGAGTTCCACTACGAAGGAGGCATCCGCGACTTCGTCGCGCACGTGAACGAGTCGAAGGATTCCGTGCACAAGCATGTCGTCTACTTCGACAGCGAGAGCGAGGACGGCCACGTCGAGGTCGCGATGCAGTGGAACAGCTCCTACGTGGAGTCCGTCTTCTCGTTTGCGAACAACATCAACACCACGGAGGGCGGCACGCACCTGTCGGGGTTCCGCTCGGCCCTGACGGGAACGCTCAACCGCTACGCCCGCGACAAGGGCCTGCTGAAGGAGAGAGAGGAGAACCTCGAGGGAGAGGACGTACGGGAGGGGCTCGCGGCCGTCATCTCCGTGAAGCTGCGAAGTCCGCAGTTCGAGGGTCAGACGAAGACGAAGCTCGGCAACCCGCCGATCGAGGGGCTCGTCCGGAGCACGGTCAACCAGAAGCTCGCAGAGTTTCTCGAGGAGAATCCGAGCGAGGCGCGTCAGATCGTGACCAAGGCGATCTCGGCTTCCCGTGCCCGCCAGGCGGCCCGGAAGGCTCGCGAGCTCACCCGCCGCAAGAGCGCGCTCGAGAACTCGTCGCTCCCCGGCAAGCTGGCGGACTGCACGATCAAGGACGCCGACAGCGCCGAGCTCTTCATCGTCGAGGGCGACTCGGCCGGGGGCTCCGCGAAGCAGGCGCGCGATCGCACCTACCAGGCGATCTTGCCCCTGCGCGGCAAGATCATCAACTCCGAGAAGAACCGCATCAACAAGGTGCTGTCGAACGCGGAGATTCAGGCGATGGTCACGGCGATCGGGACGGGTTTCGGCGACGAGTTCGACATCGCGAACCTTCGCTATGGACGGGTCATCGTCATGACCGACGCGGACATCGACGGCGCGCACATCCGCACGCTCGTCCTGACGTTCCTCTACCGGACGATGCCGGAGCTCTTCGAGCGCGGGCACGTCTACATCGCGGTGCCTCCCCTCTACCACGTCAGGCTGGGAGGCAGGGGCCTCTACTTCGAGAAGGACGCGCAGCTCGAGGAGCTGCTCGTGCGAGAGCGAATCAAGAACATGACGGTGACGGCGCGCGGCGGCGCCGAGACGCCGCTGACCGAGACCCGCTGGGCCCGCTTTGCGCGTGAGCTCGGCCAGCTCGAGGCGTGGAGCGCCAAGCTGGAGATGGAGTACGGGCAGGCGGCGCAGTTCGCGATCGCGCACCGGCTCGTGGAGGGGGACGCCTCCGCCGCGCTCGAGGCGGCGCTCAAGTCGCTGTCGAGCAACGGCTACGAGCTCATCGTGGAGGAGGAGCTCGCGGATCTGTTGCGGCTCAAGGTCGTCGAGAAGGAGACGAGCACGTCACGCCGGGTCGACGTCCCGAGGGCGATGCTCGAGTCGCCGACCTGCGAAGGCGCGCGCAAGGCATACGCCCGGCTCGCGGAGATCATCGGCTTGCCGCCCTTCACGCTCGCGCACGGGAAGAAGTCCGCTGCTGCGGAGACGTTCGCCGAGCTCCGCGACGCCGCGCTCGAGCTCGCCAAGGAGGGGATGCAGATCAGCCGCTTCAAGGGCCTCGGAGAGATGAACCCGGAGCAGCTCTGGGAGACGACCATGGATCCGGCCCGGCGCATGCTTCTCCGCGTGGACGTCGAGGACGCCGCCGCGGCCGACGAGGTCTTCTCGATGCTCATGGGTGACCAGGTCGAGCCGCGCCGCGAGTTCATCGAGCAGAACGCGACGGA
>CAZCIJ010000099.1:0-10183 GCA_964498265.1 uncultured Gaiellales bacterium
GAGCCCGCCGGTGCCGCAGCCGATCTCGAGGATGGTGCGGGGCCTGGATGCGAGCGCCGTCGCAGCACGTGCGACTCGCCGGGCCATTTGCTGCTGCACGATCGCGTACCGATCGTAGGTCGAAGCGTGGCGGCTGAACTGGCGAGCGACGCGCAGGGGATCGATGCGAGCGGCTAGGGGATGCTCCGCAGCCATTCGTGGAACTCCTCAGGACGTGTCCAGAACAGCGCGTGTCCGGTTCCGGTGACAATTGTGAGGCGTGCGTTCCGGAGGCTCGCGGCGAGCCGGCGAGCTCCGGCGGGCGGACAGATCTCGTCGGCATCGCCATGAAGGAGCGACACCGGGGCCTGCACCTTGTCGGCATCGAGGGTGATGGAGAAGCGCTGAAGGAACTCGAGTCCGGCGTGGAGCGACTCGACGGCGGGACTCCGACTGCCGTAGCTCTCGGCCCACGCCGCATCTGCTCCGGATGTTTCCTCGGCCGGAGAAAAGAGCCGCCGGTCGAAACGGGCGAGAACCTCGCTCGGGCTCTCCGTGAGTCGGTGCTGCATGCGGCGGAGTGCGGCGGGAGCCCAGCCCGAGGCGTGCCCGTTGGTGCGCGCGAACTGGCCGGTTGCGCCGATCAGCGCGAGCCGGGCGCCCGGCGGCCGGAGGCGGAGGACAGCCTGGAGGGCCGCCATCGCGCCGAGCGACCAGCCGACGACCAGCGACCCGGCGTCTGCGCCCGCGATAGCGCCATCGGCGCAGTCCTGGATCTCCCCCGGAGTCTCGCAGCTTGAGAAGTCGACGGTCACGTGCGCAGCGTCGGGCCACCGCTCGATCTCCCGGTCCCAGATCTCCGGGCCGGTCGACCAGCCCGGAAGCCACACCATCGCGGCCCGGGTCACGTCACGGAAGCCCGAGCGCCCGTCGGGCGTCGTCCACGGCCTCGATCGCTTGCGCAAGCTGAGCTTCCGTGTGATTCGCCGTCAGCGAGAACCGGATCCTGGCGGTGCCGGGAGGCACGGTGGGGGGTCGGACCGCGACGCCGAGGACGCCGCGATCCTCGAGGGCGGAGGCGAACGCGATCGCCGCCTCACTGTCCCCGATGACGACGGGAATGATCTGGGTCGTCGACTCGAGGAGCTTGAAGCTCCGCCGAACGAGTCCTGTCCGGAAGGCGGCGGCCCGGTCGTGGAGGGCCTGCCGCAGGTCGGAGGCTTGTCGGACGAGCGGCAGCGCTGCTGCGATGCCGCCGATAACGGCGGGCGGAAGGGCGGTCGTGAAGACGAACGGCCGGCAGGCGGTCACGAGGAAGTCGATCCAGGCGCGCGATCCGGCCGCGTAGGCTCCGTAGACGCCGTATGCCTTGCCGAAGGTGCCGATGGAGAGGTCGACCCGATCGGAGAGCCCGAGCTCGGAGGCGTATCCCTCGCCCCGCGGTCCGAAGACGCCGCCCGCATGCGCTTCGTCGGCGACGAGGGCTGCGCCGAAACGCTCCTTGAGCTCCACGATCTCTGCGAGCGGCGCCATGTCACCGTCCATGGAGAAGACGGTCTCGGTGACGATGAGCTTTCTCCGGGCGCCGCGGCGGTCCGCATGCTCGAGCATCGCTTCGAGCTGGTCCATGTCGCCGTGGCGGTAGCGGTAGAGGGTCGCGCCGGCAAGACGGATCCCGTCCCAGATGCTCGCGTGGTTCAGGCGGTCGCTGAGAACTGCGTCCCCTCGCTCGAGGAGCGCCGAAAGCGCGCCGACGTTGGCGAGATAGCCCGAGCCGAAGAGGAGCGCCGCCTCTGTCCCCTTGTGCGCGGCGATGGCTTGCTCGAGCTCGACGCACGCGCGGTCGGTGCCCACGATGAGCCGAGAGGCGGTGCTCCCGGCTCCTCGCCTGGCGGCTTCGGCCATCGCGTTCTCGATTCGCGGGTCGCCGGCGAGGCCGAGGTAGTTGTTCGACGAGAGATTGAGGAGGTGCCGGCCGCGTCGTTCCAGCACGGCCTCGACGGGCCGCTCGACCGGGCGGAGCTCCCGGCGGAGGGATTGCCGCTCGAGGTCCGCGAGCCGCGCGGCCAGGTCGTCTTCCCACCGGGAGGACTGGATCGACGCCGCGCCCGCGGATCGCGGCGCGCTCATAGGGCGCATTCCTCGATCTCGAAGCCCAGGTCCTCGATCATGCGGTGGTCAGCGGTGGCGGCCTGCCCCTCCGTCGTCAGGTAGTCGCCGACGAACATCGCGTTCGCTGGATAGAGAGAGAGGGGCTGCAGTGAGCGCAGATTCACCTCCCGCCCGCCGGACACGCGGATCTCCTTCGTCGGGCACGCGAAGCGGAAGAGCGCGAGAACCTGCAGGCAGCGGCGGGGGTCGAGCTCGTGAACGCCCTCGAGCGGGGTACCGGGGATCGCGTGGAGGAAGTTGACCGGTATCGAGTCCGCATCGAGCTCGCGGAGCGCGAACGCGACGTCGACGATCTGCTCGTCCGTCTCGCGCATGCCGACGATGCATCCCGAGCATGGCGAGATGCCGGCCTGCTTGACCGCCTCGATCGTCCGGACGCGGTCTTGGTAGGTGTGCGTCGTCGTTATCTGGCCGTAGTGGTCGGCGCTCGTATTGAGGTTGTGGTTGTACCGGTCGACCCCCGCTGCGCGCAGCATCCGTGCCTCCTCGTGGGAGAGGAGCCCGAGGCAGGCGCAGATCTTCATCGGCAGCTCCTCCTTGATCTGCCGGACGGCGTCGACCACCTGTCTGAGCTCGCGGGGGCTGGGTCCACGGCCGCTGGCCACGATGCAGTAGGTGCCGGCCTTGCGCTCCCACGCTTCGTGCGCCCCGCGCACGATCGTCTCCCGGTCGAGGAGCTGGTACTTCTCGATCGGAGCCGTCGAGACGACCGACTGGGAGCAGTAGCCGCAGTCCTCGGGGCACACGCCGCTCTTCGCGTTGAGCAGCACGTTGAGCTTGACCTTCCGGCCGAAGTACCGGTGGCGCACTCGGTAGGCGGCGGCGAGGAGGGCAAGGAGCTCTTCGTCGCCGGCGGCGAGCACGGCGAGCGCATCGGCCCGCGTCGGAGGCTCGCCGGCGAGCACCCTGTCGGCGAGCGTCTCCCAGCGGCCGGTCGTCCTGCCGATCACAGCGTCATCAAGCACGTAGAGCTCCTCTCGGTGAGTGGCTGTCGAGCATCGCGAGCAGGGGCCGCAGGTCGAGGCGCTCCGCGAGCGCGTCGGCGAGAGCGCGGGGTTCGCCGAGGTCGAGCCAGGGCAGCACTCCGACGACCGCCACGTTGCCGAGCTCAGCGATCAGCTCGGAGTTCGTCCTCCAGCTCTCGTCCGTGCTCGGGCCGAGGCCGTTCAGGACGACGCCCGCCGGCTCGAGCCGTCGCCGGCGAGCAGCTTCGAGCGTGAGGAGCGTGTGGTTGACCGTGCCGAGCCCGGCTCGGGCCACCACGACGATGGGGAGCGAGACCCACGTGGCGAGGTCGGCGATCGTCCAGTCCTCGCCGACGGGAACGAGCAATCCACAGGCGCCCTCGATCAGCAGGAGCTCATACCGTGACGCGAGCTCGTCCAGCGCGGCGCGGACAGCCTCCGCTTCGACTGCACGCCCCTCGTTGCGGGCGGCGACCAGCGGCGCGAGCGGGGCGTGGAAAGCGTACGGGCAGATCTCGTGCGGGTCGTCGTCGACCTCGGCGATACTGCGCAGCACCATCGCGTCGCCGTCCGCGTCCTCGACCGCGGCGCCGCTCTGCACCGGCTTCGCGACGCCTACCGAGGCCCCACGAGCGCGAAACGCGCGCGCAAGCGCCCCCGTGACGACGGTCTTTCCGACCTCCGTACCGGTTCCCGTGATGAAGAAGCCCCTCATGGACGAGCCGTCGTCGCTTCGGAGATCGCCCGTCCGAGGATGTCGACCATCGCGTCGAGATCGGCCTCGCCCACCGCGAGCGGGGGGACGAAGGTGACGACGTCGCCCAGCGGCCGCGTCAGCATTCCGAGCTCGCGCGCCCGGCGGCACACCCGCTGGCCCATGGCGTCGCGCCAGTCGAAGGGTTCCCTCGTCACTCGGTCGCGCACGAGCTCGATCCCGACGAGCAGGCCACGCTGGCGGACGTCGCCGACGTGCTCGAGCTCGGCGATGCGCTCGAGCTCCGAGCGCGCGCGCTCAGCGCGATCCTGGACGCGGTCGATGAGCCGGCCTCGCTCGAAGAGCTCGATGTTTGCCAGCGCGACCGCGCAGGCGAGGGGGTTTCCCGTATAGGAGTGGCCGTGGTAGAAGGTCTTCTGGTCGGCGTGGTCGCCGAGGTAGGCTCGATAGAGCTCGTTGGTGGTGACAGTCGCGGCGAGAGGCAGGTACCCGCCCGTGATTCCCTTTGCCACCGTCATCAGATCGGGCCTGACGTCCTCGTGCTCGCACGCGAACATGCGACCGGTCCGTCCAAACCCGGTGGCGACCTCGTCCGCGATGAGAAGCGCTTCGTGCTGCCGGCAGAGCTCGGCGACGTCGTGCAGAAAGCCCGGAGGCATCGTGATCATCCCGCCCGCGGCTTGCACGATCGGCTCCACCACGACGGCGGCGGTCCGGCCGTCGTTTGCGGCAAGCGCTCGATTGAGCTCCGCAAGACAGGTCGCGGCGCACTCCTGCTCCGTCCCGTCGAACCGATACGCGTACGGGTACGAGACCTTCACGGTCTGGAAGAGGAGGGGCTGAAACTCAGCGTGGAACAGGTCGATCCCACCCACGCTGACCGCTCCGACGGTGTCGCCGTGGTAGCCGTTCCTCATGCTCACGAAGATGGTCTTCTCGGGCCTGCCGCTGCGCCGCCAGTACCCCAGAGCCATCTTCAGGGCGATCTCGACAGCCTCCGAGCCGGAATCGGAGTAGAAGACCTTGCCGAGGCCGGGCGGGGCGATCGCGACCAGGCGTTCTGCTAGGTCGAGCGCCGGGACGTTGACCATTCCGAGGAGCGTCGAGTGGGCTACCCGGCTGAGCTGCTCGCGGATCGCATCATCGAGCTCGGGTGTCCGGTGACCGTGGACGTTGAGCCACACGGACGAGTTGCCGTCGTAGTACGAGCGACCCGTCGTGTCCACGAGGCGTACGCCGTCAGCGCGCTCGATGATCACGGGCTCCGCGGCGAGGTACTCCTGCATCTGCGTAAAGGGATTCCAGAGGTACCGGCGGTTCTTCTCGAGGAGCTCGGCATAGCACGCTGTCACGGAAGCAGAGGCTACCGCCGGCAGGCGTCTCCTGTTAGAACATCTCTCATGTCCGGCGATCTCCACAAGGGGAGCCGGCTCGCCGGGTATCGGATCGATGCCCTCGTCGGCCGGGGCGGCATGGGGGTCGTCTACAGCGCGGAGCAGCTTCGCCTCGGGCGCAAGGTCGCCCTCAAGGTCCTCGCGCCCGAGCTCGTCGCGAACGATGTGTTCCGTCAGCGCTTCGACCGGGAATCGCGCCTCGCGGCCCTCATCGATCACCCGAACATCGTTCCCGTCTACGAGGCGGGCGAGAGCGAGGGCCTTCTCTTCATCGCCATGCGCTGGGTGGAGGGCAGGGATCTCGGAGTTCTCCTCAAGGTCGAGGGCCCGCTTCGCCTGGAGCGCGCCCTGCATCTGCTCGGCCAGGTCGCGAGCGCCCTTGACGCGGCGCACGAGCACGGCCTCGTGCACCGGGACGTGAAGCCTGCCAACATCCTTGTCACGCGAGGACACGGCCCGGCGCCGACGGAGCATGCCTACCTCACCGATTTCGGCATTGCGAAGATGGCAGCGGGCGCGGCGGTCACGCGGACGGGGATGTTCCTCGGCACCCCCGACTACGCCTCGCCCGAGCAGTTCGAGGGCCGGGAGCTCGACGGGCGTGCGGATCTCTACGCGCTCGGGTGCCTCCTGTACCAGTGCCTCACAGGGTCTCGGCCCTACGAGCGGACGCAGGAGCTCGCGGTCATGTATGCGCACCTCCACGACCCTCCACCGCGCGTGACGGAGGCGCGAGGCGACCTCCCGCCGGCGCTCGACGACGTCATCGCCAAGGCCATGGCGAAGCGGCGGGAGGACCGGTACGCGAGCTGCACCGAGATGATCGAGGCCGCGCGCGCGGCAGGTCAGGAGCCAGCTCAGGCGACGGTGGCGGCTGGCGTCCCCACCATCCCGCCGACGGCGGCCGCGCCGACCGCGTTCGCTTCGTCCACGGAGCTGGCGCCCCCCGATCAGCCAGACGAGGGCACGGCTGCCGCCCCGCCGCCGGCGCCGCCCTCCGAGACGCCGCCCTCCGAGACGCCGCCCGCGGTTTCGGAGCCGGCCGGCACAGCCCCGGCGGCGCGACCGCCGGCCGAGGTCCCGCCTGCGCCTTCGGCCCCAGGGCCGCGCTTCCGTCGGTGGCGCTGGCTCGCACTCGGGGCCGCCCTCGTGGTCGGCGCTGGAGTCGCAGCCGCGCTCGTGGTCGGAAGCGGCGGGGACGACGAGGGCGGAGGCGCAACGCAGGCGGTGAGAACGCAGGGCGGGACGACCGAAGCGGCGACGGCGCCGCCGGCCACCGAGGCTGCGACGGCGGACGCGGGCTCGACCGGGCCGGCGGAGGAAGGCAGCGAGACGGCTGCGCCAGCGCTCGAGGCGTCGGAGCTCGTCTGGGCTCGCTCGGAGAGCCCGAGCCTCCGCGGTGGTCGCCAGGGAATCGCCCGAATGGTCGTCACGGGCGACGGCTCGGTTGTGGCGGCCGGGTCGGAGGGTCCGCCGCGCGCGCACGACGTCGCGTTCTGGAGCACGACCGCGAACGGTCAAGACGTCGAGAAGCAGGCGCTCGCAGCCGAAGGTGACGAGCGCGCCTTCGGAGTGACAGCGGTAGGAGACGATGGCGCCGTCGCCGTCGGCTACCGGCAGCCGGAGCCGCCCGTCGGCGAGACCGACGCGGCCGTCTGGGTGCTCTCGGGCGGTGAGTGGCAGCCCGCGACGGCCGGGCTCCTCGCGTCGGACTACCAGAAGATGAACCGCGCGGCCACAGGTCCCGACGGGGAGGTCGTCGCCGTCGGAACCGCTGGCCCGGGGTACTCCGAGAACGGTGTCCCGCTCGCCACGGATGCCGCGGTCTGGACCTCGAACGACGGGGGCGCGAGCTGGACCCGCTTCGACGAGGCCGCCTTCGTCAAGGACGGATACCAAGAGATGCGTGGCATCACGCCGTTCGACGGGGGGTTCGTCGCAGTCGGCTACGACGCCAAGGACGCAGCCGTCTGGCGATCCGACGGAGACGGCTGGCGGGAGATCGCCTCCCAGCCGGCTCTCGCCGTGGGCGGCGGACGCGTGGAGCTCGACATGCGCGCCCTCGCCGTATGGGAGGGCGGGCTGATCGCCGTCGGGGACGTGCGCACGTCGGCGGGCGACCGTGACGGAGCCGTGTGGCTCTCCTCCGACGGCGAAACCTGGACGCTCGTCGACGTGCCCGCCTTCGGAGGAACCGGCGACCAGCAGATCCAAGGCGTCGTTGCCGGCGCGTTCGGAATCGTCGCCGTCGGCTGCTCCGATTGCGACACGGAGGCCTCGACGCCGGTCGTGTGGACGACCGCCGACGGAGAGACGTGGACGCGCGTCGGCGAGGACCAGATCACGGGTGTGGACGGGGCCCAGCAGATGAGCTCGGTCGTGGACGCCGGCGGGTCGCTCCTGGCCGGCGGGTGGGCTCAGACGGACGCCGGCCTGGACGCCGCGCTCTGGGCCGCTCCCCTGGGCTGAGCCCGGGCGGCGACCGCGCTCAGCTGCCGCCTACGAGACCAGGCCGATCTGGTGCACCCAGAACCGCCACCAGTTGAAGAGCGAGGTGTGGTCGATGCTCCCCCGCCGGGCGATTCCGAGCGAGTCGACGTGGTTCTCCTGGCCGAGCTTCTCGTGCGTCCAGACGAGGACGGCGTCGTTGCCGTCGAAGAAACAGAGCCGGTGCCCGCCGGGCTTGTCCGGACCGTGGAGCCACTCGCCGTCACCGCCCCAGGAGACGCGGTTGCAACGCCCCTGGCCGGGCGTGAGCCCTTGCGCCGACTCGATCTCCCCGTAGGCGGCCGCCAGCGATTCGGCGTCCGGGTAGACCGAGAGCTCCCATTCATCGGGCTGGGGTCCGGAGAGGCCTCCGGCTCCTTCGGGCGGCTGGCACACGGCGGTCGCCTCGGCACCCGCGCGTGGCGTCGTCGCGACCGCGCATCCGGCGAACAGCTCCCCCGGGATCACCGCGGCGAGCTCCTCCTCGGGGCCCGCCGACGCCGTCTCGGCCGGCGCCGTCTCGGTGGCCGCCGCGGCCTCCGTCTCGGCAGCCTCGGTGGTTGCGCCTGCCTCAGTGGTTGCAGCTGCCTCCGTCGTCGCGGCCTCGGCTGTGGTCGCGGCCTGAGCGACAGCGGGCTGGGAGTCGCCGTCAGAGCGCGTGACGAAGAAGACGATGAGACCTGCCGCGACCGCCGCAGCGACCGCAGCAAGGCCACCGACGAGCCATGCGCGTCGAGAACGCCCTCCATCTGCGGGTGCCGCCGGGGGGTGGGTCGGCTGACCGGGCGCGCCAGCCGCCGGAGGAGGCGGCGTGGCTGCTGGAGGCGCAGTCTCGGCGGGCGGAGGAGCTTGCGGCGGGGGAGGCGGTGCCGCAGGCTCCCCCGAGGCGGCCGCAGCGGCGGCACCGGCCACGGTTGGCTCGGCTGGCGGCGCGGCCGGAACCTCGCGCGGTCCGGCGGTGGGCTGCTCGAGGACGGCTGCGCGCGCTCCCTGGATCAGCTCGGAGCACGTCGCGAACCGCTCCTCCTTCGGCTTCGCCATCGCCCGGGCGATCACCCGGTCGAGCGCCTTCGGGAACTCGGGATGGACGCTCGAGAGCGCCGGCGGATTGAGGGAGAGATGCGCGTGCATGACGGCGATGTCCGAGTCGCGCTCGAACGGTGGCTTGCCGGCCAGGCACTCATAGAGGACGCAGGCGAGCGCGTAGACATCGGTCCTCGCATCGACGGGGCGGCCCTCGATCTGCTCCGGCGCGGCGTAGTCCGTCGTGCCGACGAAGAAGCCGGTCCTCGTCTGCCCGCGCGAGAGGGTGTGCTTCACGACGCCGAAGTCCGTGACGTACACGCGCTCGGATGGCTCCTCGATCAGGACGTTGGCGGGCTTCACGTCCCGGTGGATGAGGTCGTGATCGTGAGCCGCATCGAGAGCGCTCGCGACCTGCTCGAGGATGAAGAGCGCTCGCCCGATGCCGAGCGGCCCGTCTCGCGCGATGAGCGACTTCAGGTCGCAGCCCTTGACGTACCGCATGGCGATGAACATCTCGCCATTCGCCTCGCCCGCGTCGTACACGGGGACGATGTTCGGGTGCTCGATCTCAGCGGAGCGCCGCCACTCTCGCTCGAAGCGCTCGCGGAAGCTCCGGTCGGCGCTCAGCGCGGGCGAGAGGAGCTTGAGCGCCACCTTGCGACCGAGCCTCGGATGCTCGGCGAGGTAGACCTCGCTCATGCCGCCCTGGCCGAGCTGAGCTTCGAGCCGGTAGCCCGCGACGGTCGTGCCGATGCGGGTGCTCGAACTCACAAGGCACTCAGCCTAGCACCGTGCCGGCTCCCAGGTCTCACACGTCCTGAAACGGCGACCTATGCGTGCACCCACCTCCAGTCGCGGATCTCCGGCATGTCGTCGCCGTGGCGCGAGATGTGCTCGCGGTGCTCGGTGAGCCGGTCGCGCATCTCCTGCTTGACGTAGGCTGCGCTCGCTCCGAGCTCCGGCACGCGGTCGATGACGTCGTCGACGAGATGGAAGCGATCGAGGTCGTTGCGGACGACCATGTCGAACGGAGTCGTCGTCGTTCCCTCCTCCTTGTACCCGCGAACGTGGAGGTTGCCGTGGTTCGTGCGCCGGTAGGCGAGACGGTGGATAAGCCACGGATAGCCGTGGAAGGCGAAGATGATCGGCTTGTCGCTGGTGAAGAGCGTGTCGAACTCCTTGTCGGAGAGCCCATGCGGATGCTCGCTCTGCGGCTGGAGGCGCATCAGGTCGACGACGTTCACGACGCGGACCTTCAGATCCGGGAAGTACTGGCGCAGGAGGTCGACGGCGGCAAGGGTCTCCAGGGTGGCGATGTCGCCGCAGCAGGCCATGACGACGTCCGGCTCGTGCCCCCGGTCGTTGCTCGCCCACTCCCAGATCCCGATGCCGGTCGAGCAGTGCTTCACGGCCGCGTCCATGTCGAGGTACTGGAGCGCCGGCTG